>JAUNUA010000141.1 GCA_030538435.1 Brachybacterium sp. | reverse complement strand
TCTCGGCGTCGTCGAGGCCGGAGGGTCCCGCTTCACCGTCGCCGACGTCCCCGGCCTGATCCCCGGAGCCAGTGAGGGCAAGGGTCTGGGCCTGGAGTTCTTGCGGCACATCGAACGCTGCCTGGTGATTGTGCACGTGCTGGACGCTGCGTCGCTGGAGAGCGACCGGAACCCGGTGGAGGACCTGGCCATCATCGAGGCGGAGCTCGCCGCGTACGCGGACGGGCTCGACGCCGCGGCGGGGTCCAGGACCCCGATGATGCAGCGCCCGCAGGTGATCGTGCTGAACAAGACCGACCTCCCGGATGGCCAGGACATGGCCGAGATCGTCCGCGAGGATCTCGAGCAGCGGGGGATCCCGGTGCTCGAGGTCAGCGCGGTCTCCCGCAAGGGCCTGCGCGAGCTGTCGTTCGCCCTCGGCGAGATCGTGGAGCGCGAGCGGGCGACGCTGCCGGCCCCCGAGGCGGCGCCGCTCGTGCTGATCCCGCAGGCGGACGACGAGGAGGACTTCACGGTGGAGCGCACCCCCTACGAGGGGGCGGTCGCCTACCGGGTGCGCGGGGAGAAGCCCGAGAGGTGGGTGCGTCAGACGGCGTTCACGAACGACGAGGCCGTCGGGTACCTCGCGGACCGTCTGGCGAAGCTCGGCGTGGAGGAGAAGCTCTACTCCTCCGGCGCCTCCGCGGGTGACACGGTCATCATTGGCGCAGACGACGACGCCGTCGTCTTCGACTGGGAGCCGACACTGATCGGCGGTGCCGAGCATCTGGGGGTGCGTGGCTCCGACGCGCGCCTCGAGGACAATCACCGCCCCACGCGCGGGGAGAAGAAGACCGAGCAGCGGGCCCGGACCGCCGCGCGCCTGGACCGCCTGGCCGCCATGGAGGAGGAGCGGCGCAGCGGGCACTGGGCCGACCCCGCCGACGACGGGTCGCGGTAGGCACCCGTGGTCCGCCCCCTGTCCGATGGGCCACGGCAGCCGCATCGCCTCGCCGCCCGCGCCGACCTCGCCTCCGCGCACCGTGTGGTGGTGAAGATCGGCTCGTCCAGCCTCACCGACGCCAGCGGGCACCTGGACGCCGCGCGCGTCCAGGTCATCGCCGATACTGCCTCCCGGATGCGCGCCGACGGGCGTGAGGTGATCCTGGTGTCCTCGGGGGCGATCGCCGCGGCGCTCGGGCCCCTCGGTCTCGCCGAGCGGCCCCGGGACGTCGCCACCCAGCAGGCCGCCGCGAGTGTCGGGCAGTCCCTCCTCGCCTCCACCTGGCAGGGAGCGTTCGGCGCGCATGGCGCGATCACCGGGCAGGTGCTGCTGACGGAGTCCGACGTGATCCGCTCGGAGACGTACCGGAACGTGCGGACCGCCTTGGAGGCGTTGCTGGCACGGGACGTGGTGCCGGTGGTGAACGAGAACGACACCACCGCCACCCACGAGATCCGCTTCGGCGACAACGATCGCCTGGCGGCGCTGGTCGCGCAGCTGCTGGGCGCGGATCTGCTGGTGCTGCTGACGGACGTGGATGCCCTGTACACGAAGCCCCCGAAGGATCCCGGCGCGGAGCGGATCGGCGTGGTCGAGGACGTGGACACCCTGGAGGGTGTGAGCGTCGGTTCGGTGGGCTCGAAGGTGGGTACCGGCGGCATGGTCACGAAGCTCGCGGCTGCTCAGCACGCCGCCTCCACCGGCACGGCGACCCTGTTGACCTCCGCGGCACGGTTCGGCGATGCGCTGGCCGAGGTGGTGCCCGGTGAGGAGGACGCGGCGGTGGGGACGTTCTTCCCCGCGCGGCACGGTCGGCGCCGCTCCCGCCAGGTGTGGCTGCGGTTCGCGACCCGCGGGGCCGGGACGATCACGATCGACGACGGTGCGGCGCAGGCACTCGCCCACGGGGGCCGGTCCCTGCTGGCCGTCGGGGTGACCGCCGTGGCCGGGACGTTCCCGCCGGGAGTTCCGGTGGATGTGGCGGGCCCCGATGGTGCTGTGATCGCCCGGGGACTGGTCGGGTACGGCTCGGAGGAACTGCGGTCGATGGTGGGCCGGACGACACGCGAGCTGGCGCGCGACCTGGGGGAGCGGTTCCGCCGTCCCGTGGTGCACCGCGACGACATGGTCGTGCTCTGAGGCCACCCCGCCAGGGCGCCAGGGGAGGCACTCACCCTGAATCCGTTTGTGAAGAAAGTCTCACCATGCCCTCATGGGGGCCTCATGTCGTAGGCCGAGAGTCAGGGCACCTCGTTGAACGTCAGTGAGGCCCTGTCGGGAGAATCCCGGCAGTCACGAGAAAGGAGCCGGATCATGGCCCTCTCAGGATTGTTCTCCGCCTTGCAGCCCGCTCGTGTCGCCAAGGGAGGCGACTCCAGCAGTGATTACCGGCCTCGCCGCCGTCGGCGCCGGGTCCGCAGGCGCCGCGCCGTGGTGCGCCGCCGTCGGGTGGTGCGTCGTCGCCGTCGCTACAGCTCCAGCTGACCCCCTCCTCCCTCCCCCCAATGGCTGGCTGCCGCACTGATGCGGCAGCCAGCCACCTCTGACGCCTGAGGAAGACCCGATGAAAGCCGCTGCCGCTCGCCTCACGGCCTGGTTGAAACCTGCTCGCGATGATGCGCCGCTGATCGATCAGGCCGACACGATGACTATCGGCCAGGTGGTGCGGCGCTTCTGGCCCCGCGTGAAGCCCCTGCGCGGCTGGATCGCCCTGTCCCTGGCCTTCACCGCCGTTCTGCCTCTCATCGAGGTGGTCGAGATCCTGCTGTTCCAGCGCGTCGTCGACGACGTCCTGGTACCGGCCGAGTTCGCCCCCCTGCTCTCCCTGGCGCTGATCTACATCACCCTCAACGTCGTCGCCTCGATCCTGTCGGGCGTTGACGACTACCTGTCGACCTGGATCTCGCAGAAGTTTCTCGTCCCCCTGCGTCGCGACGCGTTCGAGCACGTGCTGGCACTTCCCAGCCATGTGCTGGATCGCCGCAAGCTCGGGGATGTCATCGCGCGTCTGACGCAGGACGTCAACTCCGTCGAGCGGTTCATGGTCTCCAGCCTCGCCGACGCCATCGGCTCCATCGCCCGCCTGATCTTCTTCGTCGGCGCCCTGTTCTGGCTCTCCTGGGAATTGGCACTGATCTCCGTGATCGGCGTTCCCGCCCTGTGGTTCATCGCGCGTCGCTTCGCCGAGTTCACCAAGACCGTGGCCCGCGAGCGCCGCCGCCGCGGAGGCTCTCTCAGCTCCGTCACGGAAGAGAGCCTGGGCAACGCGATGCTCATGCAGCTCTACGGCGTGGGCACGGACGCTGTCGGCACCTACGACCGTCAGAACCGCGGGATCGCTGATGCCGAGCTCACCAGCAGCAAGGTGCAGAGCGTGTTCTCCGGCCTCGTCGGGCTCGTGGAACTGCTGAGCGTGCTGGTGGTCCTGACCGGTGGGGTCTGGGCGCTGACGACCGATCGGCTCACCCTCGGCGGGCTGCTCGCCTTCACCACGCTGCTGCTGCAGTGCTACCGGCCCATCCGGGAACTGACAGAACTGGCGCCGGACCTCTTCGAAGCCACTGCCGGTATCGAACGGCTCACCGAGCTCCTCGAGGAGCCCTCCGCCCGCGACCATCCCGAGGCCCGAGCCCTGGCGCTGCGCGGCGGGGCCATCGACGTGGACGACGTCACGGTCCGGTATCCGGGGAGTCCCACTCCGGTGCTGTCCCGGTTCGATCTCAGCGTCGCCGCCGGCTCCTGCATCGCCGTGACCGGCGTCAGCGGCAGCGGTAAATCGACCCTGGTGCGTCTGATCACCGGACAGCTCACGCCGGAGAACGGGTCGGTGCAGATCGATGGGCAGGACCTGAGTCGGATCACCAGCGCCTCGCTCCGACGAGCTGTCGCCGTCGTGATGCAGGAGACGCTCCTGCTGGACACCTCCGTCCGCGACAGTGTGCGGCTGGCCAGACCCGATGCGAGCGATGAGGAGGTTGAGCTCGCAGCGCGCGCCGCCGACGCGCACGGGTTCATCAGCGAGCTTCCCGACGGCTACGACACGCGTATCGGCCAGCGCGGACGTCTGCTCTCCGGCGGGCAGCGCCAGCGCGTGTCGCTTGCCCGCGCCTTCCTGTGCGACGCCCCGATCCTGATCCTGGACGAACCCACCACCGGACTCGACGAGGCGAGCAGCCGTCGCCTGATGGATGCCGTCATGGCCAACCGCGGATCACGCACCGTGATCGTCATGACCCACGACCCCCTGGCACTGTCCTACGCGGACCAGGAAGTGCGCCTGGGCCGGGAGGTGCAGCCCGCATGAAATGGCTGCGCCGCGAACCGCAGACCGTCCAGCCCGGCCACGTCCTCGCACCCGGGTATCGCGTGGTATCGCTCCTGTCGCGGGGCCGACGGCTCGACACCTATGACTGTCACGACGAGGACCGCGACGCGCGCGTCGTGGTGAAAATGCTGCGCCCCGACCGGCGCGACGAGGAGCGTGTGCTCGAGGCCGTGCGACTCGAGGGGCACCTGGCGACGACCTTGCAGCATCCCAACCTGGTGCGGGGCTTCGACGTGATCGAAGATCCGGGCCCCGGGATCGTGTTCCAGATGCTGACGGGCGCGACCCTCGGGGCGCTGATCGACGAATCGATGGAGGAGGGACGGCCCCTCGGGGTCCGCGACGTGTGCCAGCTGGGCCTGCAGCTGGTCTCGGCGCTCGGGTACGTCCACCGGCAGGGGTGGCTTCACCTGGATGTGAAGCCCAATAACATCGTGGTTCAGGGCGGACAGGCCATCCTCATCGACTTCAGTCTGGCGGGCAGGCCGGGGGCGGGCCGGGAGGGGGCAGGAACGCGCGGGTACATCGCACCGGAGCAGGCCCGCGGCCAGGGCCTGTCCAGCGCCACCGACGTGTGGGGGCTCGGGATCACGGTGCTGGAATGCCTGGCCGGCGACCTCCCCTACGGCGACGAAGCCACCTGGGATGCGGCCAGGCGCATCCCCATCCTCCACCGCCGGATGCCGACGGTCCCGGAGCTGATGCCGGAGGATCTTCCCCGGGATCTGGCCGCGGTGCTGCGTCGCACCATAGAGCTCGAGGCCGCGGCACGGCCTTCCTTGCCGGAACTTCGCGAGGTCTTCGCGCTGCACGCCGGGGCCTAGACCGCGGCCACGATCGGGAAGATCGTGCAGGTCACGCCAGGTCCGGGAGCACGTCTCCCACCCCGGGGAAGCTGGGCTGGGCGCCAACGCGCTGCACGGCGAACGCAGCGACCCGCGCCCCTTGCCGGGCCGCGTCGACGAGACCTCGGCCGGAGGCGAGGCCGACGGAGAGCGCGCCGATGAACGCATCGCCCGCCCCGGTCGTGTCGACCGCTCGCACCGATGCGGCCGGGACGCGCTCGATACCGTCGGCGTCGGCGACGAACGCGCCCTCAGCGCCGAGGGTGAGGACCACCGAACGGACCCCCATCTGCAGCAGAGCCTCCACCAGGGCATCCGGGGTCGGGGTCGTCTCCGGTCGTCCCACCATGTCGAGCACGAGCGCCGCTTCGTGCTCGTTGACCACCAGCGGGTCGGCGAGCTCCAGCACGTCGCGCGCGAGCTCGAGCACCGGAGCCGGGTTCAGCACCACGCGTCCGGTGGCGGTGCGCGCCGCGGCCTCGATCCCCTCTCGGGGAATTTCTCCCTGCAGGACCACCACCTCGGCGTCAGCAACCAGTGCGTGAGCGTCCTGGACGTGCTCTGCGCCCACCGTGCCGTTCGCCCCCGGGATCACCACGATCGCGTTCTCGCCGTCGGCGGCGACGGTGACGATCGCCAGCCCCGTCGGCCCCTCCACGGCGCGGACAGCAGCGAGGTCCACCTCGCTGGCGCGCAGCATCGCGAGAGCGGCGTCGGCGTGGGCGTCCGTGCCAACCGCACCCACCATCGCTACGTCCCCGCCCTGGAGCGCGGCGGCGACGGCCTGGTTCGCACCCTTGCCACCGGGCTGGATCCGACCCCCGCCCCCGTGGAGGGTCTCCCCGGGGCGCGGGTGCCGCTCCACGTGCGCGATGAGATCAGCGTTGATCGACCCGACCACGACGATGCGGCCCGGGGCTCCTGATGCCCGCTGCCCGCCGATCGCCGCGTGGCCGCTGGTCCTGCGGTGTGCCGTGGTCATGCGGAGCTCCTTGCCGCGGTGCCGATCAGGTTCGCGAACCGATCGATGTCGATATTGCCGCCGGAGAGGATCACCCCGACGCGTGCGCCACGCCATCGTTCCCGCTCGCGGCGCAGTCCGGCGATGCCGAGCGCCCCGGTCGGCTCCACCACCACCTTCAGGCCGGCGGCGAGGC
>JAUNUA010000140.1 GCA_030538435.1 Brachybacterium sp. | reverse complement strand
GGTGGGGCCGCAGACCTGTTCGAGATGCCCCCCGGGGACCTTGCCGTGATGGGGATGCGGGCCCTGCGGTACGGCGAGAACCCGCACCAGCGCGCCATCATCGGGGTCAGCGACGACGCCGAGCCGGGCATCGCGGGCGCCGAGCAGCTGGGCGGCAAGGAGATGAGCTTCAACAACTACGTCGACGCAGAGGCCGCGACCCGCGCCGCCTTCGACCACGACGCGCCGTGCGTGGCGATCATCAAGCACAACAATCCGTGTGGGATCGCCGTCGCGGAGGAGGACGAGGACATCGCCGCCGCCCATGCGCGCGCCCACGCCACCGATCCTGTCTCCGCGTACGGCGGGGTGATCGCCACCAACCGGGTCGTCTCCCGCGCCATGGCCTCCCAGGTCCGCCCGGTCTTCACCGAGGTGATCCTCGCCCCCGACTACACCCCCGAGGCGCTGGAGATCCTGCAGGAGAAGAAGAACCTGCGGATCCTGCGGATCGCTGAGCGCCCGCGAGCGGTGGACGACGTGCGCACCATCTGGGGCGGCACCCTCGTCCAGCAGCCCGACTCCTACCAGGCGGCCGGTGACGACACCGCCCAGTGGACGCTCGCCGCCGGGGACCCCGCGGACGAGGACACCCTCGCCGATCTCACCTTCGCCTGGCGAGCGGTCCGTGGGGTGAAGTCCAACGCGATCCTGCTGGCGAGCGGCGGCGCCGCGGTCGGCATCGGCATGGGTCAGGTGAACCGCCTGGACTCCTGCCGCCTCGCAGTCGCCCGCGCGAACACCCTCGGCGAGCACACCGATGGTGAGGAACCGCCGGAGCGCGCCCGTGGCGCCGTCGCCGCCTCGGACGCGTTCTTCCCCTTCGCCGATGGCGTGCAGATCCTGCTGGATGCCGGCGTTCGGGCCGTCGTCCAGCCCGGGGGCTCCATCCGCGACGAGGACGTGATCGCCGCCTGCCGCGACGCCGGCGTGACCCTCTACCTCACCGGCACCCGCCACTTCTCCCACTGACGACCGACGACAGCCCGGCCCGCGCGGCCGCCAGCGAAAGGTTCCCGACCGTGACCGATCTGCCTCCCCTTCCCGACGACGAGCTCTTCGGCCGCCCGGACAACCGCAGCCTGCGCGACTTCATCGAGCACCTCCGCGACGAGGGCTATCACGTCACCGACGGCCACACCAACGACCCGGACCTGATCGACCCCCAGGGGAACCCGGTCTACACCTGGCAGGAGGGCTACCCGTACGAGACGCGGATGAGCCGCGATGACTACGAGCTGGAGAAGTACCGACTGCAGATCGAGCTGCTGAAGTTCCAGTACTGGCTGGAGGATTACGGCAAGAAGGCGATCATCATCTTCGAGGGCCGTGACGCCGCCGGGAAGGGTGGCACCATCAAGCGCTTCACCGAGCACCTGAACCCGCGGACCGCGCGGGTGGTGGCGCTGAACAAGCCCAGCGACCGTGAGCAGGGCCAGTGGTACTTCCAGCGGTACGTGCAGCACCTGCCGACGGCGGGGGAGATCGTCCTGTTCGACCGTTCCTGGTACAACCGGGCCGGGGTGGAGCGGGTGATGGGCTTCTCCACCGACGAGGAGTACGAGGTGTTCATGGACCAGGCTCCGCAGTTCGAGCGGATGCTCGTCGACTCCAACATCCACGTCACGAAGCTCTGGTTCTCCGTCTCCCAGAAGGAGCAGCGCACCCGGTTCGCGATCCGGCAGCTGGACCCGGTGCGCCGCTGGAAGCTGTCCCCGATGGATCTGGAGTCCCTGGACAAGTGGGACGACTACACCCGGGCGAAGGAGGAGATGTTCCGTCGCACCGACAAGAAGTACGCCCCGTGGACGATCATCCGCTCGAATGACAAGAAGCGCGCCCGCCTGAACGCGATGCGCTACTTCCTCTCCCAGTTCGAGTACGAGGACAAGGACCACGAGGTCGTCGGCGAGCCCGACCCGAAGCTCGTGATGCGCGGCAAGAAGGAGGAGGCCGACGAGTGAGTCGGCGCCTCCGGCACCGCCCACGGCCTGGCGCTCCGGCTGAGGTGTAGCCCACGGCGCGGCGCCCCGACTGCGTCCCGACGCGGCGCTCGGGCCGCGGTTCAGCCGTCGGTCCGGGATTCCTTCCCGCTGATCAGCGACATCTCCCCGGACTCCGAGACCGGCGGCTCATCGGCCTCGTCGGCGATCACCGGCAGCGCCCCGGTCATGCCTGTGCGGTGCGGGGACGTCATCGCCTCCGGGGACAGCATCCGCTCCAGGTCCGCCGGATCCAGCAGCCCGGCTTCGAGGACGAGGTCTGCGACGGGACGCCCGGTCTCGAGCGCTTTCTGCGCGATCTCGGTGGAGGCCGCATACCCGAGCACCGGCACCAGGGCAGTGATCACGCCGATGGAGTGGCGCACGTAGCCCTCCAGCACGTCGTGGTTCGCGCGGATACCGCGGATGCAGCGCTCGGACAGGGTGTCCATGGCGCGGGTCATCACGCGGGTCGATTCCAGGATGTTGAAGGCGATCACCGGTTCGAAGGCGTTCAGCTGCAGCTGCCCGCCCTCCGCGGCGAAGGTGACGGTCAGGTCGTTGCCGATCACCTCGAACGCCACCTGGTTCACCACCTCCGGGATCACCGGATTGACCTTGCCCGGCATGATCGAGGAGCCCGGCTGCACCGCCGGCAGAGTGATCTCCGCGAAGCCCGCCCGAGGCCCGGAGGACAACAGCCGCAGGTCGTTGCAGACCTTGGAGATCTTCACCGCGATGCGCTTCAGCACCCCGGAGAAGGTGACGAATGCACCGGTGTCGCTGGTCGCCTCCACCAGGTCGGTAGCCAGGGTGAAGTCGATCCCGGTCAGGGAGCTCAGCTCGTCGGTGGCGATCTGGGCGTAGCGCGGGTCAGCGGTGATCCCGGTGCCGATGGCGGTGGCGCCGAGGTTGATCTCCCGGAACAGCCGGGAGGTGCGGGTCAGTCGCTCGACGTCCTCGCTGATGGTCGTCGCCCAGCCGTGGAACTCCTGGCCCAGGGTCATCGGCACCGCGTCCTGCATCTGGGTGCGGCCCATCTTCAGCACCGAGGAGAACTCCTCGCTCTTGGCCTCGAGCGCCCCGATCAGGGTGTCCATCGCGGTGGCCAGGTTCGGGAAGGACAGCAGGATCGCCAGGCGCACCGCGGTCGGGTAGACATCGTTGGTGGACTGGCCGAGGTTCACGTGGTTGTTGGGGTGGAGATGCTCGTACTGCCCGCGGGTGTGGCCGAGGATCTCCAGCGCCCGGTTGGCGATCACCTCATTGGCGTTCATGTTGGTGCTGGTGCCCGCACCGCCCTGGATCATGTCGACGATGAAGTGCTCGTGCAGAGCCCCGTCGGCGATCTCCCGGCACGCCTGCTCGATGGCCTCGGCGCGCTGCGCGTCCAGCGCCCCCAGGCGGCGGTTGGCCCGCGCCGCTGCGAGCTTCACCAGCGCGAGGGCCTGGATGAGCTTCGGGAAGTGGGCCAATGGCACATCGGTGATCCGGAAGTTCTCGCTGGCGCGCAGCGTCTGCACCCCGTAGTAGGCCGACGCCGGGACGTCCCGGTCGCCGAGGAGGTCGTGTTCGGTGCGCATCTCGGTCATGAGGAGGGAATCCTTGAGCAGGGGAGCAGGGCCGGCGGCGGTGAGGGCCACGACACAGCCTAGCCGCGCGGCAGGGTGCCGACGGGGTGTTCTGCGCGAGCCGAGGTGCCGTCGCTCCGGGTGTCAGGTGGAGGGCCCCGGCGCCGCTCCGTACGATGGCGGGCGTGCCGTCCGCTTCCTCCCCGTACACCCTGTCTGCGGCGTTGCGCCGTCAGTGGGTGCTGTGCTGCGCGCTGCTGGTGCTCGCCACGGCGGTGGGGGTCGCGGTGACCGGGCGGGTGCCGCTCGCCGGTGGCATCATCGGCGGTCTGCTGCTGGTCCTCGCGGGGATGCGCGCCGTGCTGCCGACGCAGGCCGTGGGTGCGATCGCCGTCCGCTCCCGCGTCATCGATGTCGGCGTGATGCTGCTCCTCGGGGTGGGCCTGATCGCCCTCCTCGGCGCCCCGAACCTGTGAGCACTCAGGACGCGAGGAGCCGCACCGACCCGTCGTCGAGGTCGTACACCCCGCCTGCCACCAGCACGCGGCCCACCTCCTGCGCGGTGCGGACCAGGTCGGAGTCACTGAGCAGGTCCTGTACCGTGCCGAGCACGTGCCGGTCCACCGCGTCGCGCGCCGGGTCCTCGGGATCCAGGTGGTGCTTGGTCAGCGTGACCAGGAACTCCATCGCCCCGGGCAGCCGCGCCCCCCGCTTCACGTAGTCGACGGTTGCGGAGACCGCCCCGCAGCGCTCGTGGCCGAGCACCAGCACCACCTGCACGCCCAGCACCTCCACCGCGAACTCGATGGAGGCCTGCGCGGAGCCGCCGCGCCCCAGCACCTGCCCGGCGTTGCGCACCACGAACAGGTCACCGAAGCCCTGGTCGAACAGCAGCTCGACGCTGACCCGTGAGTCCGCGCACCCCAGGACCGCCGCGAACGGGGTCTGGCCGCCACCCAGGAGCTGGCGATGCTCCATCGACTGGTTCGGTCGGTGCGGGGTATCGGCGACGAACCGGCGGTTGCCGTCCAGCAGTCGCTCCAGCGCCGCCTGCGGGTCACGTTCGGCCTGATCAGAGGGGGATGTCGTGCTCACTGGAAGCTCCTTCACACATGCGGGACCGCAGGTGCGCGGGCCGCGCACAGTGTGACACGATCGGGCGCGTGTCGACGGATCTGCAGCGCCTGCATTCGGTGTTCGACCTCGCCATGCGGGTCGGGGTCGGGATGCTCACCAACGGAGCGGCGGCCTCTGAGGTCACCGCGACAGTGCTGCGCATCACCGCCTCCTCGGGACTGCGCAACGTCTCGGTGCAGGTGACCTTCGACGAGGTCGCGATCTCCTACCTGTCCGATGCCGAGGCCACGCCCTTCACCAGGATCCGCTCCGCGAGCAGTCGCGTGCAGGACTTCACCCGACTGGAGGATCTGGAGCGCATCACCCGGGAGTACGTGCGCGGCGACGTGGGTCTCGACGAGGCGATCGCCCTCGCCGAGACCGCCATGACCCAGCGCGGCACCTACCCGCTGTGGCTGATCACCGTGGGCCTCGCGGTGATGGGTGGCGGCGCGGCGTTCAGCCTCGGCGCCGGCACCCTGGTCACCCTCGCCGCGACCTTCGCGGCCGCGGTGATGACCTTGGCCATCGAGGTCCTCACCCGCGAGCGTGTCCCCGCCTTCTACATCCAGGCCGTCGGCGGCTTCGTCGCGGTGATGGTCGCGATCCTGGTGTCGCTGGTCGCCCCGGAGCAGAACTCCTCGATCGTGGTGGTCGCCTGCATCATCATCCAGCTCGCGGGTCTCGCCTCGATCGGCGCCATGCAGGACGCCGTCACCGGCTGGTACGTCACCGCCACCGCCCGCATCCTGGAAACACTGATGCTGACCGTCGGTCTCGTGATCGGTGTCCGCGCAGGCCTGCTGGTCGCAGACCTGATCGGCGCGGACATCGCCGTCACCTACCAGATGCCGATCACGCTGGCATCGGTCGCCGTCATCATCATCGCCGGCGCCGTGATGGGCATCGGGTACGCGATCTCGGTGCAGGTTCCCGCCCGCCTGCTGCTCTGGTTCTCGCTGGTCGCCGCCGTCTCCGGGGTCGTCTCCTATGTCGTCGGGCAGCTGGTCGGCGACCGGGTCTGGGGGGTCGGCACCGCCTCGCTGCTCGCCGGCATGATGTCGGTGCTCATCGCGACGCGCCTGCGCGCCCCGGCTCTCACGTTCATCATGGCCGGGGTGATCCCGCTGGTGCCGGGGAGCCGCATCTACCGCGGCCTGCTGGGCATCACCGATGACTTCACGAGCGGGGCGGCCGAGCTGTTCGGGGCGATCGAGATCGCCGTGGCGATCGCTGCCGGCGGCATCCTCGGACAGATCGTGATGACCCGCCTGATGCGCGCCCTGGACATCGCCACCGCTGGGTTCGCGCCCGTCATCACCAGCCCGTTCCACACGCTGCGCCGACGCCGCCGGGTTGCGATGCCCCGCCGTCGCCGACGGCGCAGCGCGGCGATTAGCATGGGTGCCGAACGGTCCTCGCCGACCGCCACCGGATCGATCCCACGGGTGGCGCGGGAGGACGGCCACCCCGAGGAGGTCCCGTGATGGAGCGCACCCTGATCGCCACCGGCTGCTACTCCGCGAGCGGCAGAGGGACCGGCATCACCCTGTGGGCACTGGAGGACGGCACCGACAGCCCCACCCTGACGCCGCTGACCCACGCCGAGCTCGATGACCCGTCGTTCGTGATCTGGAGCGAGGACGGCACCCTCCTGCAC
>JAUNUA010000139.1 GCA_030538435.1 Brachybacterium sp. | reverse complement strand
GGTACATCGAAGGCACCTGCCCGATCTGCGGGGCCGACGGTGCCCGCGGCGACCAGTGCGACACCTGCGGCAACCAGCTCGACCCCACCGATCTCCTCAACGCCGTCTCCCGCATCAACGGGGAGACCCCGGAGTTCCGCGAGACCACCCATTACTTCCTGGACCTCCCGGCGCTGGCGGAGGAGCTCTCGCGCTGGCTCGACGAGCGCGAGGCGACAGGCCTGTGGCGCCCGAACGTGATCCGCTTCAGCCAGAACATCCTGGAGGACATCCGTCCGCGCGCCATGACCCGCGACATCGACTGGGGGATCGTGGTGCCGGGTTGGGAGGACCAGCCCACCAAGCGCCTGTACGTGTGGTTCGACGCGGTGATCGGCTACCTCTCCAGTTCGATCGAGTGGGCGCGGCGCCTGGGCGACCCGGAACGGTGGCGCCAGTGGTGGAACGACCCCGAGGCCCTGTCCTACTACTTCATGGGCAAGGACAACATCGTCTTCCACTCCCAGATCTGGCCCGCCGAGATGCTGGCGTACAACGGCGCGGGTGATCGCGGCGGGGAGGTCGGGCCGATGGGGCCGCTGCAGCTGCCCACCGAGGTCGTCTCGAGTGAGTTCCTGACCATGGAGGGCAAGAAGTTCTCCTCCTCCAAGGGCGTCGTGATCTACGTGCGGGACGTGCTGGAGCGCTATCAGCCGGATGCGCTGCGGTACTTCATCTCCGCCGCCGGTCCGGAGAACCAGGACGCCGACTTCACCTGGCGGGAGTTCGTCGCGCGCACCAACAACGAGCTCGTCGCGGGCTGGGGGAACCTCGTCAACCGCACCGCCGCGATGATCGCCAAGAACGTTGGCGAGGTCCCCGCCGCCGGGCCCCTCGAGGAGATCGATGTCGAGCTGCTGGAGCGGATCAGCGGCAGCTTCGAGCGGATCGGCACCCTCATCGAGACGCACCATCAGCGCGCCGCGATCACCGAGATCATGAAGCTCGTCGGAGAGGCCAACGCCTACGTCTCCCGCACCGAGCCGTTCAAGCTCAAGGCCGACGAAGAGCGGGAGCGTCTGCTGACGATCCTGCACGTCCTCGCCCAGGCCGTCACGGACCTGAACACGATGCTCGCCCCGTTCCTGCCGTTCTCCGCCAACGAGGTGGAAAAGGCCCTCGGCGGGGAGACGCAGATGGCGCCCATGCCGAGGATGGAGATCGTCGAGGACCTCGACGGTGGCCCGTCCTACCCGATCATTACCGGTGAGTACTCCGAGGTACCGCGGTGGGGGCACCGGCCCGTCGCGGTCGGACGTCCCGTCGCCAAGCCCTCCCCGATCTTCGTGAAGCTCGACCCGAAGATCGCCGAGGAGGAGCTGCAGCGACTGGAGGACAGCGCCGCCGACGTGTGAGTACCACACAGCGGTAGTAACACTTGTGGGATGGAGTGTTAGCACAGTGGCCTCATGGTCACCGATCTGAATCCTGTCGCGGTACCGCCGGTCGACCAGCGGTCCGGTACGAGGCATGTACCCGACGACGGCTTCGTCTCCCCGTCCGGCCGCAACTCATCCAGGTGACGGTTCTCGCTGCTTCGATTCGATGGATGCGGCGCAGGCCGTCACTTCGATGCAGTTGCGGCGCGCGATACGACGTAAATCGTCACGCCGATCGACCGCCTGCACCTGCTGCAGGGAACCCCGCCCTTAAGCAGCGTCGCCCGAGGGTGCGACCTGCCCCGTGCCTCGTGGGTTCACGCCCTAACGTGAGAAGATCGGCCGCATGAGCCAGCGATGTGAGCAGTGCCGGAACAAGATCCGCGGTGGCCACCGCATCTCCCCCACGGGCCGCATCCTGTGCAGCCGGTGCAGCGACCGCTTCGTCGCCCGTGCCGCGGGTCTCGGCAGCGGAGGTGTCGCCGGGGCCCGGAGCGTCGAGGGATGGTTCGAGCGGGCCAAGAAGGCAATGCGCCCCGGCCGTCGTGACTGAGTCGTAACCCACGCGCGGGTGACCAGGCGATACTCTGAGCCACCAGATCTCACGACGCCGACGTCAGGACCCCCCATGGCCACCTCCCGCTCCGGATCCGCAGCGACCGGTGAGAACGCGCCCACCTCGCGGCTGAATGCTCGCGTGGTGGGCATCTCCATCGCCGCCGCCATCGGCGGATTCCTCTTCGGTTTCGACACCGCCGTCATCAACGGCGCGATCAACGCCCTCTCCGAGGACTTCTCCCTCGGTGCGGGCCTCACCGGCTTCGCGGTCTCGTCCGCACTCCTCGGCTGTGCCGCGGGCGCCTGGTTCGCCGGCGGCCTCGCCAACCGTTTCGGCCGCATCCCCGTGATGGTGGTCGCCGCGATCCTGTTCTTCACCTCCGCGATCGGCTCAGGCCTCGCGTTCGGCGTCTGGGACCTGATCGCGTGGCGCGTGATCGGCGGTCTCGGCGTCGGCGCAGCCAGTGTCATCGCCCCGGCCTACATCGCCGAGGTCGCACCCGCAAAGTACCGCGGCCGCCTCGGCTCGCTGCAGCAGCTGGCGATCGTGCTCGGTATCTTCGCGGCGCTGCTGTCCAACGCGCTGCTGGCGAACATCGCCGACGGGTCCGCGAATGAGCTGTGGCTCGGCATCGACGCCTGGCGCTGGATGTTCATGGTGGAGGCAATCCCCGCTGCGATCTACGGCATCATGGCGCTGCGCCTGCCGGAGTCGCCACGCTTCCTCGTCGCCCGCGACCGTCTCGATGAGGCATCCCAGGTCCTCTACGACTTCACCGGCGAGCCGGACGTGAACCTGAAGATCGATCAGATCCGCACCTCGCTGCAGCGCGAGGACCGCGAGTCGATCCGGGACCTGCTCGGGAGCACCTTCGGTCTGAAGCCGATCGTGTGGATCGGCATCCTGCTGTCGATCTTCCAGCAGTTCGTCGGCATCAACGTCATCTTCTACTACTCGACGACGCTGTGGCGCTCCGTCGGATTCGACGAGTCGCAAGCGCTGCTGACCAGCACCATCACCTCGGTGGTGAACATCGTCGCCACCATCATCGCGATCCTGCTGGTCGACAAGGTAGGGCGTCGCGTGATGCTGCTGGTGGGCTCCGCGGGCATGGCCGTCTCGCTCGGCACCATGGCGGTCGCGTTCTCCTTCGGCGAGCTCACCGGCGCCGGCGACGAGGCGACCGTGGCGCTGCCCGAGCCCTGGTCGATGATCGCCCTGATCGGCGCGAACGCCTTCGTCGTCTTCTTCGGCACGACCTGGGGTCCGCTGGTGTGGGTCCTGCTCGGGGAGATCTTCCCGAACAAGCTGCGCGCCTCCGCCCTCGCGGTCGCGGCGGCCGCCCAATGGCTGGCGAACTTCGCGATCTCCACCACCTTCCCGGCCATGTCGGAGATCGGCCTGACCTTCGCCTACGGCGTGTACGCGTTCTTCGCGGCGCTGAGCTTCCTGTTCGTGCTGTGGAAGATCCCCGAGACCAAGGGTCGCGAACTGGAGGACATGGACTCCCTCACGATGGAGCGGAAGCGACGCGGGAAAGACCGCGAGCAGACGAGCTGAGGGCCCGGGCGGCGCCGAGCGCCGCCCGCAGGTCCGTCCGCAGGTCCTCCCGGTCCTCCAGGCCGATGCTGAGGCGAATCGTGCCGGGGCCCACCCCGCAGGCGTCCTGCTGGCCGGGGGTCAGATGGGAGTGGGTCGTCGTCGCCGGGTGACACAGCAGGGACCGCACGTCGCCGACGTTCACCGCCAGGGTGAACAGCTGCGCGGCGTCGCAGAACGCCGCGGCAGCCTCCTCCCCGCCGTCCAGATCGATCGCGAACACCCCGGCGGTCCCGCGCGGGAAGAACCGCTCGGCGAGCTGCCCGTCGGGCCGGCCAGGGATCGACGGGTGATGGACGGTTGCGACACCGGGCTGGGCGGCGAGCCAGGTGGCGAGTTCGCGGGCGGTGTCGCTGATCGCCCGCATCCGCAGATCCAGGGTCTCGATGCCCAGCAGCACCGTGTGGGCGCTGTGCGCGGAGAGGGTCGCCCCGAGGTCGGTGACGTACTTGGCGCGAGCGTAGGCGAGCAGGCCCGATCCCCCGCGGGCGTACTCGGCGGAGAAGTCGACATTGAAACGCCGGTTGTGGCCCACCAGGCGCGGCCACCGCGCGGGGTCCCGGCGGGGGTCGAAGACCCCGGTGTCCACGATGAGGCCGGCGATCACCGAGCCGTGCCCCGCGAGGTACTTGGTCGCGGAGTGCACGACGACGTCGGCGCCGAGGTCCCCCGGCCGCAGCAGGGCGGGGCTCGCGAGCGTCGAGTCGACGATGACGACCACGCCGTAGGCGTGAGCGATACGGGCGATCGCCGGCAGGTCCACCAGCTGCGCCCCGGGGTTCGCGATCGCCTCCACCAGTACCGCGCGGGTCTCCGGGCGGATCGCCTTCTCCCAGGCCCCCAGATCCCAGGGGTCGACGGTCGTGGTGACGACGCCGAGGTCCGCGAGGGTGTCGTCCAGGAACTCGGTGGTGCCGCCGTACAGTCGTCGTGAGGCGACCAGGTGCGTGCCGGGGGCGAGCAGCGCCGCGAGTGCGATGGTTGTTGCCGCCTGGCCGCTGGAGACGGCGATCGCGCCGATGCCCCCTTCGAGGGCGGTGATCCGCTCCTCCAGGACGGCGGTGGTGGGGTTCCCGGAGCGGGCATAGGCGAAGCCGTCACGGCGCCGCGCGAAGAGATCCTTCAGCGCAGCGTGACTGCTGTGGGCGTAGGCGCTGGCGGTGTGGATCGGGGGGACCACCGCCTGGTGGGGGTCCTCACGGCTCCAGCCGGCGTGCACATGCGCGGTTCCCATGGTGCGCTCCTGACGGACGACTCCTCCGGGACGGCCGCCCCGGATCGTCTCAGGGTGCGGTCGCGGCGGCCCGAGCGCCCAACTGTGTGGCCTCGTGTGACACGCTCAGCGCGCGGGCAGGCCGTCCTCGTCCCACAGCCCGGAGGAGCCGCGGCGGTGGGAACCGAGCAGGTGGGTGTCCACGATCCCGGTCGCCTCCATCAGCGCGAACATCGTCGTCGGTCCGACGAAGCGGAAACCGCGCTGCTTCAGCTCCCGGGCGAGCGCCACCGATCCCTCGCTGCGCGTGGGGACCTCCGCGGCGGTGCGGGGCCGCGGGGTGACCTCCGGCCGGTAGGACCAGATGACCTCCGCGAGGTCGCTGCCGGGGCCGAGGTCACTGTCGGCACCGAGACCGCTCGCGCCGCGCAGCGCCACCGTGGCGCGGGCGTTGCCGATCGTCGCCTCGATCTTCCCGCGGTGACGGATGATGCCCCGGTCGGTGAGGAGCCGCTCGACGTCGGCGTCATCGAAGGCGGCGACGGGATCCGGGTCGAAGCCCGCGAAAGCCCGCCGAAACCCTTCGCGGCGCCGCAGGATCGTCGCCCAGGACAGTCCCGCCTGGAAGCCCTCGAGGGCCAGGCGCTCGAAGATCCCCCGCTCGTCCCGGACCGGCATCCCCCACTCGGTGTCGTAGTAGCGGCGCAGGTCCTCGTGGCGGGAGGCCCACACGGGGCGCAGCACGCCGTCGTCCCCGCGGACCAGGTCGGGATGGGGGGCCGCGGTGGACGGGTCAGTCGTCATCCGCGTCGATACGGCCGATGGGCTCGCGCTTCTCCGCCTGGAACTGGTCCTCGATGCGTCCGAGCGCCCAATAGGCGGAGATCGAGATCTGCTCCTTAGCGATGCCGCGCTCGCGCACCAGGTGCCGCCGGAGCCGCTTGATGATGTCCCGCTCCCCGTGCGCGAAGACCTGCACCGAGGCGATGTCCGGCAGTTCCAGGGCGAGTGTCTCCTCGAGCAGGAGCTCACGCTCACCGATGAGCCAGCGCACCTCGACCCCGTCGGGGTGGGTCAGCTGCAGGCGGTCCTCGTCGTGGTCGAGCTGGAGGAGCGTGAGGCCGCGGGCGCTGTCCGGCAGTGCCTCGAGCGCGGCAGCGATGGCGGGCAGCGCGGAGTGGTCACCGATCAGCAGGTGGTGGCCGGCCCCGGGGTCCGGGGCGTACCCACCGCCGGCGCCGCGCATCGCCACCCAGTCTCCGGGGAGGGCCGCATCAGCCCACTGGGCTGCCACGCCGTCCAGCGCCCCGTCGCCGTGCAGCACCACATCGAGGTGGATGCGTCCCTTCTCGCGATCCCAGTGACGCACGGTGTAGGTGCGGATCGCCGGCAGCAGTTCCGGGGTCTCGGCGCGCAGGGCATCCAGGTCGTACGGCGGGGTGAGGCCGCTCGCCGGGTCCGGAAGCAGCAGCTTCACGTACTTGTCGGTGCAGTCGTTGTCGGCGAGCCGCGTGATCTGCTCGCCACCGAGAACCACGCGCATCAGGTTCGGGGTGATGCGTGAGCGGGAGATGACTTCCAGGACCACCTGCGGGCGGTCGCCCTTCCCCCGGCGCCGGGGCCCGCCTTTCGGCGGGGCGGCCGAGCGGTCGGTGCGCGGGTCGAGATCCGTGGTGGGTACGTCCATGGCCCCGACCCTACGGCGTCCCGTCG
>JAUNUA010000138.1:2317-6538 GCA_030538435.1 Brachybacterium sp. | reverse complement strand
GCCGCTAAACGCCAGGCCGGCAACGGTCCCGTGTTCATCACCGACCGCGGCGAACCCGCATTCGTTTTGCTGTCGGTCCAGGAGTACCGGCGCCTCGGAGCGTCGGGCGCTGATCTGGTGGATCGGCTCTGCATGGACGACGACGTGGACATCGACTTCGAACCCGTTCGCATCACCATCTCGAACCCGGTGCTATGAGCTTTCTCCTGGACACCAACGTCATCACTGAACTGCGTAAATCTGAACGACGAGCGGAGCCACAGGTACGGGAATGGGCCTCCCGTCGTAGCCCCGCGGAGTTGCACCTCTCGGTGATCACGATCCTCGAGATTGAGGTCGGCATCGGCCGTCTGCATCAACGCGATCCCACCCAGGCCAGAAGGCTCCAGGCGTGGTTGGATGACGACCTCCTTGAGGTCTTCGCTGGAAGGATCCTCCCGGTCGACCTCGACATCGCCCGATACACAGCCCGCATGCACGTGCCGGACCCGCGCCCAGAGCGCGACGTATTGATCGCCGCCACCGCATCAGTGCGTGGCCTCCACGTCGTCACCCGCAATGTCAGCGACTTCGCCCCGTTGGGTGTCAGCATTGTCGACCCGTGGTTGCCGGAAGCAGAGACGTGAACGTGACCTCCGGGGCGCATGGCCATCCTTGTTCATCGGCCCGGTAGACCGTGACCGCACGTGCAGGACCAGCACTGCGGTACTGCAGCGACGATGGGGATCGGGGACGACTCCCCCGCATAGGATCGGATGGACCCCGATCCCGCGCGGCGCGGCGCCTGACGCGACCGACCCGCGGGACCGGCGACACCACCACGCCGCCCCGAGGAGCCCCGTCGTGACCGACCCGCAGCTCGCCCGCACCTTCGACCTGCGACTGGCCCGCTACGGGGATGACCTGCGGCGCGGACTCGCCGTCTGCTTCGGGGACCGCGCGGAGGAGACCTTTGAGCGGGTGCTGAGGATCGTGGCCGCGGCCATGGCCGACCGCTCCCCCGCCTTGCGCGACCTCGATGAGCAGCGCCTGCTGGCCCCGGACTGGCTGCAGGACCCGCGGATGATCGCCTACGTCGCCTACGCCGACCGCTTCGGCGGGGACCTCCAGGGTGTCCGGCGGCACCTGGACCACCTCGACTCCCTCGATGTCACCCACCTCCACCTGATGCCGCTGCTGGATCCACGTCCCGGGGACAGCGACGGCGGTTACGCGGTGCGGGACTACCGGAGAGTCCGCGAGGATCTCGGCACCATGGAGGACCTCGCCGTCCTCGCCAGCGACCTCCACATCCTGGGCATGAGCCTCGAGCTGGACCTGGTGCTGAACCATGTCGCCCGAGAGCACGACTGGGCAGTTCGGGCCCGCGCCGGCGAGCAGCGCTACCGCGACTACTTCCTCACCTACCCGGACCGCACCATGCCGGACCGCTGGGAGGCGACCCTCCCGGAGGTGTTCCCCGACTTCGCCCCCGGGAACTTCACCTGGGATGAGGAGCTCGAGGCGTGGGTGTGGACCACCTTCAACGCCTTCCAGTGGGACCTGGACTGGTCGAACCCCGACGTGTTCTGCGAGTTCCTGGAGATCATCTGCTACCTGGCGAACCAGGGCGTGGACGTGCTCAGGCTCGACGCCATCGCGTTCACCTGGAAGCGGCTCGGGACGAACTGCCAGAACCAGCCGGAGGTCCACCACCTCACCCGCGCCCTCCGCGCCGCCGCCCGCATCGCCGCTCCCGCGCTCGCCTTCAAGGCCGAGGCGATCGTCGGCCCCCAGGACCTCATCACCTACCTCGGCGTCGGCGAGCACCACGGAAAGGTCAGCGACACCGCGTACCACAACAGCTTCATGGTCCAGCTGTGGTCGGCGCTGGCCTCCCGCGACACCCGGCTGCTGCGCACCGCGCTCACCAAGTTCCCGCCGAAGCCCACCTCGACCACCTGGTCCACCTACATCCGCTGCCATGACGACATCGGCTGGGCGATCGCCGACGAGGACGCCGCCGACGCCGGTCTCGACGGCTTCGCCCACCGTGCGTTCCTCTCCGAGTTCTACTCCGGCACCTTCCCCGGCTCCTTCGCCGACGGCCTCGTCTTCCAACATAATCCCGCCACCGGGGACAAGCGCATCAGCGGTTCCCTCGCGGCCCTCGCAGGACTCACCCGCGCGCTCGAGGCCCACGACGGGACAGGCGACACGGGGCAGGTGCGCCTCGCGATCGACCGCATCCTGCTGCTGCACGCTGCGATGCTCGGCTTCGGGGGGATGCCCCTGCTCTACATGGGGGACGAGATCGCCCTCGGCAACGACCACGACTTCGCCGCCGACCCCGCCCACGCAGCCGACAATCGCTGGGCACATCGGCCCGCGATGCCCTGGGACCAGGTCGCTGCCGCCGAAGCCGACATCGCCGACGACGGTGGGCCCCGTACTCCCGCCGGCGAGGTGCTCTCCGGGCTGCGTCACCTGATCGCGGTCCGCCAAGGGACTGCGCAGCTGCACGCCTCCATCGAGTCCGCCGTGCTGGAGTCCCCTGATCGGCGCCTGCTGATCCTGCTGCGTGAGCACCCCCTGGCTCCGATGATGCAGGTGTACAACATGAGCGAACACGTGGTGCAGCTGGACCCGGGGATACTGTCCGCACACGTCGGCACGCAGGTGCGCGAGGCGATCGGCGGACACGACTGGGACCTCGCGGTTCCGATGATCGACGTGCGCCCGTACCAGGCGCTGTGGTTCCTGGGCGCTGGCCCCGCCGAACTCTGATCACCTGCCGTTCCCCATGACCGCTCTCGGCCTCCTCACCTTCGCGCTGCTCGCCGTGCTGGCTCTCGACGTGTTCGGCGGGACGACGGTGCGCTACGCGATCGGACGTGCGTCGCCGCGGCGCGCGCTGCTGGCGCTCCTCGGCTCCTGGGCCGTTGTGACCACGGCCGGGATCGCTCTGCTGCATCTGCTGCTGCCCTGGCTCCTGGCGACCGCCTCCTCGCTGCTCGGTGGATGGGCGAGCTGGACCAGTGCACAGGGGGCGGTGGCCCTGGTGCTGGTGGTGTCGGGGGCGCTGCGGCTGCGCGCCGCCGGTGCCGCGCCCGATGAGGAGCAGCCGATCCACGCGACCAACGCCCGCGGCATGGCGATCGGCGGGGTGGTGCTCGCCCTGACCTCCCTGCCCGATCCCGCGATGCTGGCGTCCGTGGGGCTCGCCCTGCAGGTGGAGTCCCTCGGCGAGCGCGTCGGCTTGCTCATCGGGTGGAACGTGATCGCGCAGCTGCCGATGCTCGCGCTGGTCGCCGCGGGTCTGCTCGGGATCGGCCCCCGAGCGGCCGACGGGTTCGGCGAGGGCGTCGCGCGATGGCGCAGCGCGGTGCTGACGGGACTCGGCGCCGTGCTGATCATCGTCGGGCTCGGCCTCGGCATGCAGGCGGTGCTCGCCGGGCCCGACGGGACGGTTGTCCTCGAGCGGCTCGTTGCTCCCTGACCGACCCGTTGATCGCCCCGTCCCGGTCCCCAGGCGTGGGGCGTCGGGCGTCGGCCCGGGAGGTCCTGCAGTGATGTCGCGGTCAGCTCAGGTGGCCCACGGGTCGATGAGTTCGACGCCGATCCCGGCGAAGTCCTTCACGTTCCGGGTGGCGAGCGGGTACCCGGTCTGCTGCGCGATACCGGCGATGTGCGCGTCGGAGATATCCATAGGCGCCCCTAGCGCTGCGCGGTGGGCGCGTACCTGACCGGAGCGTCGGGCCGAGGGCTCATCGAGCTCCAGGATCTGCGGATCGGTGAGCGCTTCGGTGAACTCGAGGAACGCGTCGGCGAGACGCCTGCGGCGAGAACCGTGCGGAAGTCGGGCCAGAGCGTAGGAGATCTCGTGGATCGTGATCGACGTGATGGCGAGGTCGTCATCGTGTTCGTGAACGAAGCGCAGAACCGCTGGGTCGGGGTCCACCCGGAACAGCTCGGAGATGACGTTCGTGTCCAGGATGACCATGTCAGGAGAACGCCGTGTCCCGATCAATGCCCGAGACGAACTGCGGTGGCGGCATCTCAAGATCTGCACCGCCAGCATCATGCGTCCTCCGCGCGAGGCGCTCGAACGGGCTGACTGCCGGAGCCTCGATCGTGGCCTCGGTCAGGATCCGACGGATCTCTTCCTCCATCGAACGCCCCGCACCTCGCGCACGACGCCGCAGTGTCGCGTGAACGTGGTCGTCAAGGTTTCTTATGCTG
>JAUNUA010000138.1:0-2217 GCA_030538435.1 Brachybacterium sp. | reverse complement strand
CAACCTCCACCAGGTCACCGCTGCCGTGGTCAACGAGGACACCGGAGCCGAGATCGCCGGGGAGGACGGTGCCGCGCGGCAGATCGACGTCGGCTCGGAGTTCACCGATGAGCTCACCGAGCAAGACAACGAGGACGTCTACACCTTCGTCGAGACCGACCGCGCCACGGCCGCGCAAGGACTGGCTGACGGGACCTACGCCGCGACCATCGAGGTGCCCGCATCCTTCTCCGCTGACATCTCATCGCTCGGAGAGGAGGACCCCACCCAGGCCACCGCGGGTCTGATCACGGTGAGAACCAATGACACCGTCAACTACGTCGGTGGGAACTTCACCCGCACCATCGGTACTGCCCTCACCGATGCGCTGCGAGCGAATGTCCTGGAGGAATACCTCGACAACGTCTACCTCGGCTTCACCGACATCCACGAAGGGCTCGGGGCGGCCGCCGACGGCGCCAGGGACCTGCGAACCGGAGCGGAGGAGCTCGAACAGGGCACCGGTGAGCTCAGCGAGGGCGCGCACAGCCTCGCTGACGGTGCGGACCAGCTCTCCGACGGCACGTACAACCTGGTGATCGGTCTCGGCCAGCTGCAGGTCGGTGCCGACGAGCTCAGCGAGGGCGCCGCACAGCTCAGCTCCGGCGCGGAGGAGTTAGACAGCGGGCTGCAGGAATTGGACGCACGAGGCGATGAGCTACGCGACGGTGCCCGGGAGCTCGAATCAGCCAACCAGCAGGTGGCCGATGGGGCCGACACCCTTGCTGGAGGGGCCTCCGAGGTCGCGGGGGGCACCGCACAATTGGACAACTCCGCCCAGCAGGCCCGCGACCGCGCCCGTGAACTCGGGATCACCGAGGAGTCGGTCACGGAAGCTTCGCAGCAGCTCCAGGACACACTCGATCTCGCCGCGAAACTGCCCGAGCAGCTCGAGGAGGACCTGCAGGAGCCGGCCGACGCCGCTACCGGGCTCGCCGCCGACGCCTCCTCTGCCCGCGAGGACATCGAGGTGGCGCGCAACCAGGCGACCTCCTTGCACGACGACGTCGCCTCCAGCACAACCGACGCAGCGGACCTTTCTGCCGCGGCGGATGACCTCGCCCCGCAGGTCCTCGCCATCACCGACCCCGTGGACCGCGCGGCAGAAGGCACGTCCGGTCTTGCCGATGCGGCGTCGGGTCTCGTGGAAGGTACGGAGGGCTACACCGCGGATGTGGACGACCTCGCGGAACGCTGCGAGGATTCCGGGGCGGACCCCACCTTCTGTGAGGAGATGAGCGCACTCAGCGGTACCTCGCAACGCCTGAGGGACGATGCCGCCACGGTCTCTTCCGCGGCCCAAGACCTTGACACCGACCTGGCGGAGGCTGCCGCATCCGCGAGCGACCTGAACGACAACGCCGCGGCGATCAGCCGTTCGGCAGGGGATATCGAGGAGGTTCTGACGGGGCTCGAACAGCGCACCGCGGATGTTGCGGAAACCGCTGAGGATGCACTGAGCACCGCCACCGCCGCGTCCGACCGGGCGGGAGACGTGGGTGACGGCGTCCAGGAAGCCCGGGACGCTGTAGGCGCTGCAGGGGTGGACCGCGAGCAGCTCGAAGGGCAGTTGCAGGAGCTGACGGACCAGGGTTCGACTGCGGCCGCCGCTCTGCCCGCGGCCTACCGGGATGCGGAGTCCGCGATTGAAGGTGCGGAGCGTCTCGACGCCGGCGCCCAGCAGGTCGCCGACGGGGCGCAGCAGCTCTCCGACGGCAGTCGGGCTGCGGCCGACGGGGCGAGCAGTCTGCGCGAGGGCACGCAGGAGTACACCGCGGGGGTCTCCCGCGTAGCCGAGGGGTCCAGTCAGCTCGCCACGGGAGCCCAGGAGCTCGCCGATGGAAACGCTGAGCTGTCCGACGGCCTCGCCCGCGCACTCGCCGGGGCCGAGCAGCTCGAGCAAGGCCAAGCGGAGCTCGCCGCGGGAGCGGAAGAGCTCGCCGACGGCGCGGATCGTGCTCAGGAGGGAGCCGGGGAACTGGCCGAGGGAGCGGGGACGCTCGAGGACGGCCTGCGCGAGAACCAGCAGCAGGTGCCCTCCTACACCGATACCGAGCGCGAGCATCTGGCGGGGAAGGCCTCCGACCCGGTCGGCATGAACTTCGTGCGCGCGAACGAGCTGCCGTTCTTCGGCGCCGGCCTCGCTCCCCTGTTCCTCGCGATCTCTTTGTGGGTGGG
>JAUNUA010000137.1 GCA_030538435.1 Brachybacterium sp. | reverse complement strand
CCGGTAGGAGGCGACTCGTTCGGATCCTGAGGAGTGGTGACGGCGTCGGCCGCTAGCCTGGATCGGTGCCCGCCTCCCTCGCCGATCTCCCTGCTCTCGATGTCCTGATGGACGCGGCCGTGCAGGCGGTCGGCGGCACGCCGCGGCAGGGGCAGACCCACATGGCGGACGCGGTCGATGCCGCGATGAGCGAGCAGCGCCACCTCCTGGTGCAGGCGGGCACCGGCACCGGCAAGTCGCTGGCGTACCTGGTGCCCGCGCTGCGTCATGCCCTGGCCACCGGCCGCACCGTGGTGGTCTCCACGGCGACCATCGCGCTGCAGGCGCAGATCGTGGCGAAAGACCTGCCGCGGATCGTCGAGGCGCTCGCTGAGATTCTGCCGCGCACCCCTACCTATGCGCTGCTGAAGGGCCGCAGCAACTATCTGTGCCGACACAAGACCGACGGTGGTTACCCCGAGGACCTGGACCCGCAGGCGATGTTCGCGGTCGCCTCGACGGAACCCGGTGGCGGTCGCGCGGAGCGACTCGGTGACCAGGTGCGACGCCTGCGCGAGTGGGCCGAGGTCACGGACTCGGGGGACCGGGACACCCTGGACGAGCGCGTCTCGGACCGTGCCTGGCGCCAGGTGTCCGTCACCGGCGCCCAGTGCCTGGGGAAGACCTGCCCGATGGTGGAGTCGTGCTTCGCCGAACGGGCACGCTCGATCGCCCGCGAGGTCGATGTGGTCGTCACCAACCACGCCCTGCTGGCCGTGGACGCGTTCTCCGGTCGCGGAATCCTGCCCGGCCACGACGTGGTGGTGTTTGACGAGGCGCACGAGCTGGTGGAACGGGTCACCGGCGCTGTCTCCCAGATGCTCACACCGGGTCTCGTCCGCGGCGCTGTGCGGGAGCTGCGGGGCATCGGCGTCGCCGCGACCGGCCTGGACGATGCCGGAGACGCGCTGCGCGCGGCGGTGGAGCAGATGCCGGACGGTCGCGTGATCGGTGACATCCCACCGATGCTGCTGGATGCCCTGATCCTGCTGCGCACCGAGGCCAAGCAGGCCCACGGCGACGCCCGGGACGCCGGCACGGGCTCCGACGCCGCCCTCGCGGGCGCGCGCAAGGCAGCCCGGGCGACCGTCCAGGAGATCATCGACGTCGCCGAGCGCCTCTCCGCGCCGGGGGACGACGACGTCGTGTCCGTCTCGCACTCCGAGGCGACCGGTCGCGCGAGCATCCAGGTGGCACCGCTGTCCGTCGCCGGCGCCATGCGCGCAGAAGTGCTGGAGGACCGCACGGTCGTCATGACCTCAGCGACCCTCGCCCTCGGAGGCCGGTTCGAGCCACCCGCTGGCGCGATCGGACTGGCCGCGGCCGACCGGGTTCGAGATGGCCGTCCGGGGCGCGCGGGAGGCAGCTCCGCCTGGGAGGGCCTCGACGTCGGCAGCCCCTTCGACTATCCCCGGCAGGGGATCCTGTACACGGCCGCGCATCTGCCGCGGCCGGGCCGCGACGGCCCGGATCTACAGGTGCTCGACCACCTCACAGAGCTCGTCCAGGCCTCCGACGGCGGTGCCCTGTGCCTGTTCTCCTCCCGTCGCGGGGCAGAGATCGCCGCGCAGCACGTGCGTGCCCGCACCGACCTGCCGATCGGTCTGCAGGGGGAGGACTCGATGAGCAATCTCGTGGACCGCTTCCGCGCGGATCACCGGGCGTGCCTGTTCGGGACCGTGACCCTCTGGCAAGGGGTGGACGTGCAGGGATCGACCTGCCGCCTGGTGACGATCGACCGAATCCCCTTCCCCCGACCGGACGACCCCCTGCCGGCCGCACGCGCGGAGCGGGCGGCCGCACGCGGGGCGAACGGTTTCATGGCGGTCTCGGCGCAGCATGCAGCGCTGCTGCTGGCCCAGGGCTCGGGGCGTCTGATCCGCTCCGCGGAGGACAAGGGAATGGTCGCGGTCCTCGACCCGCGGTTGGTGACGGCCCGCTACGGGGAGTACCTGGCGGCGGCAATGCCGCCGCTGTGGCGGACCAACAACGCGCGGGTTGCGCTGGATGCCCTGCGCCGTCTCGCCGTCGCCTGATCGTGACGGGGGTGGCGTCTCAGACGGCCCGCAGCACTGCCACGACTTTGCCGAGGATCTCGGCATGGTCCCCCAGGATCGGGGCGAATGACGGATTGTGCGGCATCAGCCAGATATGCCCGTCGCGCTGGGCGAAGGTCTTCACGGTTGCTTCGCCGTCGATCATCGCGGCGACGATCTCGCCCTTCTCGGCAACCTCCTGCTGGCGCACGACCACCCAATCACCGTCGCAGATCGCGGCGTCCACCATCGAGTCGCCGACCACGTTCAGCAGAAACAGCTCACCCGAGCCGACGACCTGCTCGGGCAGGGTGAACACGTCTTCGATCTGTTCCTCCGCGGTGACGGGGATACCAGCGGCGATCCGGCCGACCAGGGGCACAGCAACGCCCGGGGAGCTGAGATCACGCTCGGGCTCCACGGCGCCGGGGTCCCCCGAGTCATCGGGCAGCACGATCTCCATCGCGCGTGGACGCTTGGGGTCTCGCCGCAAGAAGCCCTTCTTCTCCAGGGCGTTCAGTTGGTGGGAGACCGAGGAAGAGCTGGTGAGGCCGACGGCATCGCCGATCTCCCGCATGCTCGGCGGGTAACCACGCAGGCGGATCGCCTCGGCGATGGTCTCCAGCACGCGCCGCTGGCGAGCCGTGAGCTCGCTGGGGGAGGCGACCTCGGACTGGTCGACCTCGGTGGCGTCGCGGACGACCGCATGGGGAAGGGGGTCGTGCGCTGTCGGCGTCATGGTGCGGGCCTTTCCGGGGCGACCGTCGAATCTCGAATGTCAGACCCCCCTGGTGGAGTGATCGTGCTTCTACCGTAGGTCGCCCACGCAGCGAAACCAAACATATGTTCGAGCGTGTCTTGCCTTTCGGTGATCGCCGACCTACAGTCGTACACGTATTCGATCGAACAGGAGTTCGGACCATGACTGCTCTTCCCGCTTCCCCGCGCACCGTCCCCTCGGCGACTCGAACGGGCGTTCGTGGAGCCGGTCTCGAGCTGACCCGCCGCGGACGCGCCGTCCTCGCCGCCGTGGTCTTCGCCGCCGCGCTGCTGCTGACGGTCCTCGGCATGATCGCCCTCGGCGTCCCGTCGGCGATGGCCGGATCGGAGCCTGCCCAGGTCTCGGTGACGGTCCAAGAGGGCGACACGCTCTGGGGCTACGCCCAGGAATACGCTCCGGCCGATCAGGACCCCCGTGATTTCGTCTGGGAGGTCCAGCAGTTGAACGGCCTCGCCTCCTCGCATCTGACCGCGGGCATGCAGATCGTGGTTCCCACCGCCGCCGAGGAGGGCCGCTGAGCCGGGCGATAGGATGGCGGGGTGCACTGCCCCTTTTGTCGACACCCCGATTCGCGCGTCGTCGATTCCCGCACCGCGGATGACGGCGCGTCGATCCGTCGGCGGCGGCAGTGCCCTGCGTGCTCTCGTCGGTTCTCGACCGCAGAGACCGCGTCACTGGCAGTGCTCAAGCGATCCGGGGTCAGCGAGCCTTTCAGCCGCGCCAAGGTGATCGCCGGGGTGCGGAAGGCATGCCAGGGCAGACCCGTCTCCGACGACCAGCTCGCCCAGCTCGCCCAACAGGTCGAGGAGACGATCCGACTCAGCGGACAGCCGGAGGTCGACGCCCACCAGGTGGGACTCGCGATCCTCCAGCCGCTGCGGGAGCTGGACCTCGTGGCGTACCTGCGGTTCGCCAGCGTCTACCAGTCCTTCGAGTCACTGGAGGACTTCGATGCCGCGATACAGACGCTGCGGGAGGAGCGGGACGGGGAGTCCCGGACGGCCTGAGCGGTCGGGGGAGTGCGGCGGGTGTCCGGGAGCCCTATACTCGGGATCGCGCACTGTGCGCATCGACCGGCGGTCGTGGAGGGGAAGCCACGGCCGCCGGTATTTCTATTCCCGGGGTGGCTGCTGCGAGCCGACTCCCGTGTCACCCGGGTCTGTGAATCCTGGGGGCAGCGGGGCCGCGTGAACCACGTGCAAGCGCTGGGTGGGGCGGGTCATGGCGACGTACAGATCGCCGGCCCCCTGCGCATGCGCCTCCACCAACTCGGTGGGCTCGACGACCACGACTGCGTCGAACTCGAGCCCCTTGGACTCCTGCGCCGTCATCACTGCCACCGGGTCGTCGATGCCCGCGCTGCCGGTGCCGACGTCCGCCATACCCGCTCCCCGGATCGCGTGGGCTAGGGGCTCCACGCGCCCGATCGCGCAGATCACGGCGAGCCGGCCGAGGCCCTCAGCGGTGCAGCGCCGCACCTGGGCGACCACGGCGGCATCGATGACCTCGGGGGCCACCGCGTGGATCTCCACGGGGTGCTCGCCCTCCCGCACCGATGTCACCGGCGTCACGGGCAGCTCGGCGGCCTCCGCGGCGCGCACCGCGGCGTCCATGATCCGCGCCGGGGTTCGATAGTTGACGGTGAGCTGCTCGACCTGCAGGCGATCCTGGACGTACGGCTCCAGGGCGCCCTCCCACGACGCGGCACCTGCAGCGGAGGATGTCTGGGCGATGTCCCCGACCACCGTGAAGGATTTCGTGGGACACCGGCGCATCAGTGCCCGCCACATCATGGGGGAGAGCTCCTGCGCCTCATCGGCCACCACGTGACCGTAGGTCCAGGTCCTCTCCGTGGTGGCCCGCTCGGCGAGGGTACGGGCATCGTGCACCCGTTCCACCTGCGCAGCGAGGTCCTCGGCGCGGACGATCCCGGAGGTGTCCACGTTCTCCAGCACCTCGCGGGCGTAGGCGACCTCCCCGTCGTGCCGGGAACGGGCCTGCTCCGCATCGCGGCGGTGCAGCTCCTCGTCGTCCCCCAGCAGCTCGGCGACCTCGTCCAGCAGGGGCACGTCCTCCACCGTCCAGGGTGAGTCCTTCGATCGGATCACTGCCGCCACGTCCTCGCGCAGCGCCGCGGGAGCGGCCGCACGCAGGCGCTCGGGCCGGGACAGCAGGATCCGCAGGAACGTCTCCGGGGTGTAGGGCATCCATGCCAGATTCAGTGCCCGACGGATGTCGGGGTGGGACCGTAGATCCTGCAGGTGACCCGCTCGGTCCTCGGGCACCACGGTGTGGCCCTGGGCGCGCAGGGCGTCCTCGTAGCGGATGACCAGGCGTTCCAGGGCCGCGCGGACGAACACCGATCGCGCACTGTTGTGGGGGCGATGGGTCGCCCGGGCCTCGCGCCGCGCGGCCGCAAGGTCATCGGGGGTGAGGTCGATGGGAACGCCGTCGACCCGGATGCGGGTGACCCCCGTCGGGACGATCTGGCGCTGCTTCACCGCGCGGGCCAGGAGCTTCGCCATCATCGGGTGGCACTTGACGCGTGCTACAGGATCGTCGTCGTGCAGCGTCGTGCTCACACCCGGGTACAGCTCGCCGGGGGTCAGCATCACCACCCCGGACTCCCCGAGGCTGGGGAGCACCCGTTCGATGTAGCGGAGGAACCCGCGGGTCGGGGCGACGATCAGCACCCCCGAGTGCTCCAGCCGCCGCCGGTGCGTGTACAGCAGGTAGGCGGCGCGATGCAGAGCCACGGCGGTCTTCCCGGTGCCCGGTCCTCCCTGGACCACCAGGACACCCCGGTTGGTGGAGCGGATGATGCGGTCCTGCTCGGACTGGATGGTGGAGACGATGTCGCCCATGCGCCCGGTGCGGCGCCCGGACACGGCGGCCAGCAGCGCCCCCTCACCTTGCAGCGTCGCGTGCTCGACATCGGACTGCTCGAGCACGGCGGAGTCCAGCACGTCGTCCTCCAGGGCAATGACCTCGCGCCCACGCGTGATCAGGTGGCGGCGCAGGCGCACCCCCATGCGGTCCACGGAGGTCGCCTGGTAGAAGGCGGCGGCTGCCGGGGCGCGCCAGTCGACCAGCAGCTGCTCCCGCTCGGGGGTGAACAAGCCGATGCGTCCGATGTAGTGGCGGTCCTCGCCGTCGGTGTCCAGCCTCCCGAAGACCACGTTCTGGGAGACGGTTCGGAGCAGGGCGAGCCGGTCCTCGTACATCGCGGCGAACGCGTCCCGCTCCGAGCGGTTCTGGTGGGTCGAGGCGCTCTGGGAGTGCTGGGTCGCGCGAAGGTTCTCCGCGACGTGCTCGAGGAGTTCGTCCAGTCGGACGTAGAGCCCGTCGACGTAGTCCTGCTCCTGTGCGAGCTGGGCGGCGGACGGTTCCATGGACTGCCTTCGTGACCGGGGGTTGGGCGCGCATGGCGATGCGCGGTCATCCATTATGGTGGAAACGCAGATCGGGGCCGAACATCCCCTCGGGAAGGACGGTGACCATGCGCGACCCGCGGGACCTGTACAGCTTCGCCCCCTCCGAGGTGATCGCGGCCGCGCCCCGCGGGGGTCTGACCCTGGTGCACGCGCTGCCGGGCATCGTCGACGCCGGCAATTCCTGCCGCATCGCGGCCGCCTACCTGAAGGACTCCCTGCGCCACGTGCGCCTGGTGACGTTCGACGCCGATGAGTTGA
>JAUNUA010000001.1 GCA_030538435.1 Brachybacterium sp. | reverse complement strand
GGTCGGCTGCTGGGGCAGAGCTCGGCTGCTGGCGCCGAGCGGGACATCGATCAATGAGTAATCGTTCTCCGTCCCTAGCGAGGGTATGGCTCACGGCCTGCGACGTCAATCACACGAGTGCCGCTCGAGGAGTGCTGCTCCGACGACAACGGCGAGAACACCTCCCGGCGAACCCGACATCTGGGAGGCTTGACGGCCCAACACCCGCTCCGTAAGCTTGAGAAAACGATCTCTCATTCTCAGGTGGAGGTGGTCCCCGCTGTCGTCCCCACCTCCCGCGACCCCCGGCCCCCGCACGAGCAAAGGAGCTCTCATGACCACCTCACCACGCCTCTCTGTCCCCCGTAGATCCCTCCTGCGCGGTGGCGCCGCTGCCGCCCTCGCCGTCCCCACCCTCGGCGCGCTCTCCGCCTGCAACAGCGGCGGCTCCGGCGGCGGGGGCGACGACGGTGACGGCACCGGCGAGCTCACCCTGATCTACATGGGCGACGCCGATCAGCAGGCGACCTTCCAGTCCCTGTTCGACGAGTTCCAGGAGTCACACCCGGACATCACCCTGAACGCCAACGGCATCGCCTCCGGCGACTGGGCGACCTTTGGCAGCACGGTCTCCACCCGCATCGCCGGCGGGGAGAGCGCCGACATCATCTCGGTGGCCACCGAGGGCCAGCGCCTGATGTCCTCCCGTGACCTGTTCGAGCCGCTCGATGAGTACATCGAGCAGGACTCCGAGGAGACCGACGACTTCTACGCCCAGGTCAACCCGCGCATGGTGGAGTGGCTGGACACGTACGGATCCCCCGACGGCCAGACCTACTTCGTCCCTGGCGGCTACAACACCGTCGTCCACTACCTCAACAAGGACATCTTCGAGGACGCAGGCATCGACCTGCCGAGCGCCGACTGGACCTGGGAGGACTACCGCAGCATCGGGGAGCAGATCAAGGAGGAGACCGGCGCGTTCATCGGGACAGCCGGTTCGGGCTTCCCCTTCGGCCAGATCCTGCCCTGGCTCAACTCCAACGGCGCCAGCACGCTCGACGACGCCTGGGAGACCGCCACCTTCGACTCTCCCGAGGCCATTGAGGCCGCCGAGTTCGTCAAGGCCTTGGTGGAGGACGAGTTGGTTCCCACCCCAGGTGGCGAGTTCGACGGACCCACCCAGTACGAGCGCGGCAACCTGGCCGTTCTCAGCGGTGGTCGGTACGTGCTGCCGTCGGTGCGTCGTCTCGAACTGGTCGACCGCACCCAGGTCGTCAACTTCCCCCAGAACGCGGGCCCCGGCAGCCCGATCGGCTGGGACGGCTGGGCGATCTTCAAGGCCTCGCAGAACAAGGCAGCCGCCTGGACCTTCCTGAAGTGGCTGATGAGCGTGGAGGCCTCGACCTACTACGCCGAGCAAGGCGGCACCAACGTGCCTATCCGTGAGGACGTCTCGGACAGCGAGGCGTTCCTGCAGGACGCCCCGGAGGGCACCGAGCTGATCGCCGAAGCCATCGAGTTCGCCACCCCGGTCCCGAGCCCGGACCAGCAGGCTGAGGTCGACTCGCACGTCAATTCCGGATGGGAGGCGGCGATCCTCGGCTCCAAGCCGGTGGAGGACGCACTCGGAGAGGCGAACGAAGCGATGCAGGCCCTGCTGTGACCCTCGAACCCGCCGCTCCCGAGAGGACGCGCGTGCCGCAGCGCGCCGTCCCCCGGGAGGGGCCGTCCCGGCGCAGCGACGGCCTCGCCGGCCTGATCTTCCTGGGGCCGGCCGGGGTTCTGTTCGTGACGTTCGTGCTGGGCCCGGTGGTGGCGGGGATCGTCCTGTCGCTGTTCCGGTGGGACATGCTCACCGCTCCGGAGTTCGTGGGCCTGGAGAACTTCCGGACCTTGTTCTCCGACCCCAGCTTCTACAACGCGCTGCGCAACACGTTCTTCTTCGCCTTCGCCTCGTGGATCACCCACATCGTGGCAGGGTTCTTCCTGGCCCTGGCGGTGAACAAGGTCAAGAACGTCGTGGTGTCCTACTTCGTGCGAACCTCGCTGTTCTTTCCCTTCGTCATCTCCTGGGCGGCGGTCGCCCTGCTGTGGAGCTACGTACTGGATCCGACGTTCGGGATGGGCACCTACCTGATGCGCCTGGTCGGGCTCAACCCTCCCAACTGGTTCACCGACGCCTCCTGGGCACTGCCGGCGATCATCGGCATCGATTGGTGGCACACCGTCGGCTTCACCTTCATCATCATGCTGGCCGGTTTGCAGACCGTGCCCGGTCAACTCACCGAGGCGGCCCTCATCGACGGGGCCAACGCCTGGCAGCGGATGTGGCACGTGATCATCCCGATCATGTCGCCGACCATCTTCTTCGCGAGCGTGATCACCTTCATCGGGGCGTTCCAGATCTTCGATCCGATCCACATCATCACCCCGAACGGCGGCCCGGATGAGTCGACCCTCTCGATCGTCATGTACCTCTATCAGCAGGGCTTCAACGCCTTCCGGGCAGGGTATGCCTCGGCAGTCGCCCTGATGGTGTTCCTGGTGATGGCACTGGTGACCGCTCTGCAGTTCTGGGTCTCCCGGAGGCTGGTGCACGACGGATGACACGACGCCGACTCGGACGCTGGGCCCTGAACCTCTCCCTGGTGGTGTTCGGGGTGTTCATGCTTGCTCCCCTGTGGTGGCTGGTCACCGAGAGCCTCACCCGAGAGACCTCCGCCTTCTACCTGCCGCCCGCCCTGCTCCCGCGGGACCCGACGCTGGAGAACTTCAGCGCGATCTCGGAGCTCATCCCCATCGGCCGGATGTTCCTCAACAGCGTGATCGTCTCGGTCGCGGTGACCGGAGGCGCCCTGCTGGTGAGCATCATGGCCGCCTACGCCTTCTCGCGCCTGACCTTCCGTTTCCGCGACCACATCTTCGCCCTCATGCTGGCGGCCCTGATGGTGCCCATGCAGATGACGATCATCCCCGTGTTCTTCCTGATGCGGAACCTGGGGTTGGTGGACACCCTGGGCGCCCTGATCCTGCCTGCGCTGGTGAACGTCTTCGCGATCTTCTTCTTCCGTCAGTACTTCAACTCCATTCCGCGCGAGCTGGACGAGGCTGCCACGCTGGACGGGGCGGGGCACGGGTGGATCCTGTTCCGCATGATCGTGCCGCTGTCCGGGCCGGCGATCGCGGCGATGACGATCCTGGCCTTCGAAGCGTCGTGGAACAACTACTTCGGCCCGCTGATCTTCATCCACTCCCAGCACAACATGACCCTGCCGCTGGGCCTGGTGACACTGCAGTCCGGGCAAAGCGGATCCAGCGTGGTGGTCTTCGCGGCGATCACCAGCGTGGTGATCCCAGCGCTGATCGTGTTCCTGGTGTTCCAGCGTGCCTTCATCGCGAGTGTCGCGAGTGCCGGGGTGCGGGGCTGAGGTGACCTGGACCCCTCCGGACGCATCGCGAGTGTCGAGGAGCGCACCGCGGACGTGGAATGGTGGCGCCATGTCCTCCTCCGCGTCGGCCCCGGGCGTGCGCTCGGCTGTGCGCCACCGCGTGATCGAGCGCGGGACGCGAGGTCTCTGGCGACACCTGCCGGTGCTGCTGATCGCCTCTGCGGTGTGCGGGGTAGGGGTGCTGGTCTCCCTGGCGATCGCGAGGGGCAGTGTCGTGATCCTGCTGGCCCTCGCGCCGCTGCTGGTGGGTCCAACGCTCCTGCCTCTGTTCCGCGTGATGCGACGGATCCTGCTCGAGGACGACTCGGACCTGCGGGGGTACCTGGCCTCGTGGCGGGGCCGCTGGTGGCTCGGGATCCTCTTCCTGGGAGTCCCCGCTGGGTCGCTGCTACTGGCCCTGCTCGGACTGGCTGCCGCCCAGGAGTCGGGGGCGTGGGTCTACGGAATCAGCGCGGCGCTCGCGACCGGGGTGGGAGTGCTGAGCACGGCGGTCGGTGTCGTCGGGCTCCCCCTCGCCGCGGCCCGCCCCGCGCTGGGGCTGCGGCGCATGCTCCTGTCCGCCGCCTACGTGTTGCGCCGGTGGCCGTGGCGGTTCGTGGTGCCGGCGGTGGCTCTCACCGCTGCCGCGCTGCTGCTGCCGGGGCGTCTCTCCCCCGCCCTCCTGGTGGTGCCCGGGCTGCTCGCCTCGGCCATCAGCGTCCCGTACTGGCTGTGCGCGATCGACCTCGGAGCGAAGGACGTGCAGCTGGTCGAGGAACAGCCGAGACGCTGAGCACGGGTGCCCGATCCGACCGAGCACGAGGCTGAGCGCAGCGGCTGCGGTCCGCATCGGTGCGGCAGGGGCGGGCTCAATCAGCGGTGATCTCCAGGGGACGAATACTCAGTCCGCCGCGCCCCCAGCCGCCGCCGGTGATCCAGAGGTCCTCGCCGTCACGGACGATCTCCGCGCAGTGCTCGTCCAGGTCTACGTCGATCTGTCCGTCGTCGTCGAAGGAGCAGGGATCCTCCGAGGCGTAGACGAGGGTCCGGTCGTACTCACCGGACTCGCAGACGAATAGCAGGAACGTGCCCTCGACCTCGATCACGAAGGGGGACTCGGTTGGCCCGCCCACGGTGCCGCGCTGGGTGGACCGGTAGGCGATCTCGGGGTCGCTCCAGGTCAGCAGGTCATCGCTGCGGCGCACCGAGACCTCGTGGTAGCCGCCGGCCGGGGTGGAGGTGCGCGTGCAGTACAGCAGCCACTGCCCATCATGTTGCAGCACCATCGGGTCGCGGGCGTCGTACCCGTCGATGACCAGGGGAGACGCCGGGTGGTGATGCCAGGTATGGAGGTCCTCACTGGTAGCGAGATCGATGCGGTAGCGCTCGTGGTCGGGGGTACCGCCGCAGTAGAACATCCAGTAGGTGCCGGCGTGCTTGATGATGTGCGGGGCCCAGACGTGGGTGACGCCCTGGTCGGGGCGGGCGTGCATGACCGGATCGTGGATGGTCCACTCCTCCCCGATCAGAGAGGGGCTGCTGGCATGAAGGAAGAAGGTCTCGTCCAGGGGTGCCGCGGGCTCCGGATGCCAGATTCCGAACACATGCCAGCGCCCGTCCGGGCCGACGATCAGCGTGTGGTCGTTGATGTACCAGGGGCGGTCGTGGCTGGGCGAGGCGTCGAGCAGCGGCATCTTGCTACCGGGTCGAATCGTGATCGTCACGCGGCTCCTCCGTGGTGGCGAGAATTGTTCCAATCGTTCGAGCCCGGTGGCATCCCTGCACAGGTGGAGAACGATTACTCCATTATCATACGGCTGCCGCCTCGGCGCCAGCTACTTCATTCCCGATATCATGATCGACCGCACCAGATAGCGCTGAAAGATCAAGAACATCAACAGCGTCGGTAGTGCGACGACGACCGCTGCCGCCGCAATATTGTTCCACTCCGCACCGTACTGTCCCTGCATCGAGGACAGACCTTGTTGAACCATCCACAGCCTCTGATCGGCCAGTATCGTGCGGGGCCACATGAAGGCATTCCAGTTCGCCAGGAAAAACAGCACGGCGAGGGATGCCAGGGTCGGCTTGACCAGCGGCAGCACGATCGTCGTGTACTTGCGCCAGTAGCTCGCCCCGTCCAGCGTCGCCGACTCCTCCAGCTCTCTGGGGATCGAGATCATCACCTGGCGGAGGAGGAATATCCCGAAGGCGTTGAAAATGCCGGGGATGATGATGCCCCACAGTGAGTCCAGCAGTCCCAGCTGGCGGGTGATGATGTACAGGGGCACGAGGATCACCGGGGTCGAGACCATGAACGTGGCGACAACAATATTCAGCACCACCATGTTCCCCCGAAATCGCAGACGCGCCAGCGCATAGGCGGCCATGCTGTGGAAGACGAGAGCCACAGCCGTCACCACGGTCGCGACGAAGGCCGTATTCCCCATGTACCGCAGCAGCGGCACCCGCGTCAGGACATGCACAAAATTGTCCACCGTCAGCGGGGCGAGCGTGAAGTCGAAGGTGTGCGCCGCCGGCTTCAGGGCAGTGACGACGAGCCACAGGAATGGCGCCAGGAATACGATCCCCACCACCCACGCCACCGCGGTACGGAGATGGTCGGCACGGCGATGTCGTCTCCTCACGGTCTCAGTCCCCCTCATGGAAGCGCGCTCCCCGGGTCATCGCGAAGGTCAGCATGACGGCGATCATCAGCACCGCTACGAGGACGAGGGTCAGCGCGGCGGCGTACCCGAGGTCGTTGTAGGTGAACGCCTGCTCGTAGATGTAGAACGGCATGGTCAGCGTCGCGTTCGCCGGTCCTCCCCGGGTGAGCATGAAGACGAGGTCGAACGCCTGAGCGCCGGTGATGCATCCCATCGCGCTGGTCAGGATGATGAAGAAGGATGTCGGTCGCAGCATCGGCAACGTGATGCTGTGCAGTCTGCGCCACCATCCGGCACCGTCGATGGCGGCGGCGTCGTAGTAGTCCTTCGGGATCCCACCCAGGCCGCCCAGGAACAGCAGCATCTGGTATCCGGCCTGGCTCCAGACAGTGATGATGACGACCGACAGCAGGGCGTAGCGCGGATCTCCTAGCCAACTGATGTCGCCGAGGCCGACGGGGGCCAGCAGGGTGGGGACGACGCCGGTCTTGTCCACCAGCAGGAACTCCCAGATCAGGGCCACCACCACCAGGCTCAGCACGTAGGGCACGAACACCATCGTCCGTATCAGACCGCCGCCCTTGACCTTGTCCTCCAGCAGCAGCGCAAGGCTGAGTCCCACCACATAGGACAGGGGAACCGCGAGGGCCGCGTAGCCGAAGGTGATCATGAGCGCCCGCGGAAGCCGGGCGTCGTCCACGAGGCGGCTGAAGTTCTCCAGCCCCACGAAGTGCACCGCGCCGAATCCGCTGACGGACATGAAGGACATCCCCAAGGCCAGCAGAATCGGCAGGATGATGAACGCGAGGAGCCCGATCAGGTCGGGAGCCAGGAACCCCCATGCCGCCCGGGTTTCCTGGGCGCGCATGTCCGTGCGGAAGACAGCCATGACGCTCAGTACTCGATCGGAACGCCGTTGTAGTTCTCGATGAACGCCTCGAGGTCCTCCTGCGCACGGGCGGCCGCGGTCTCCGGGTCCTCCCCGTTCATCATGGCGTTCTGGATGGCATCGGAGATCGGCCGGTACACCTCCGGAGGGAACCGCGGCTCGGGGCGGCCCGTTGGGTATACCTCGTCCACGAAGTACTGCAGCATCCCCTCGGAGTAGGCGTCCTGGTCGTTCGCGGCGTCCACCACCGAGTCACGGGTCGGCAGGTTGGACTTGGCTCCCGCATTCCAGTTCACCAGGCGATCGATCTGCTCCGCGTCATCGGAGGCGTAGGCCCACGCGATGAACTCGGCCGCCGCCTCGGTATTGGCGCCGTCGGCGTTGGCCGCCATGGCCCACCCGCCGACGTCGGTAACACGATCTCCTCCGTCGGGAATCGGCAGTTGGAACACGCCGTACTCGAAGTCCGGGACGTTCTGCTCCAGCTGGGCGATGCTCCAGATGCCGGACAGCTGCATGGCGACCGTGCCTGCGCCGAGGTTGGTGTTCGCCTCATTGGATCCCGTGCCCTGCGCCTGGCGTGGTGACAGGCCGTTGCCGACGAGATCCTGCCAGAACTGTAGAGCGGCGTGGACGCCGGGAGAGTCGAAGGTGGGGTTGCCGGAGTCGTCGAAGAACTCCTGGCCGGACTGCCACACGAAGGGGTACCAGGTGAAGTTCTGGTAGTAGCTCGGTGCCGGCTCCACCAGGGCTCCGAACCGAGAGTCGGTGGTGAGCTTGTCGGCGATATCCAGGAACTGGTCCCAGGTCTCGGGGATATCCCCTTCGGATAGCCCGGCGTCCTCGAACGCCTCCACGCTGTAGTACATCGCCAGCGGCTCGGCGTCGAAGGGGACGGCGAGGATCTCGTCGCCATCGGAGCGTGCCTCGAGGAACCCGGGAGCGAAGTCGGAGCGGATCTGCTCCGGGATCGCGTCGGAAAGATCCAGCAGTGCGCCGCCGTTGGCGAAACGGAGGAAATCCCCGGGGGAGATCACGAACAGGTCGGGGCCCTCGCCGGATGTGAATGCCGTCTGAAGTGTGGTGCCGTCCATGTAGGTCTGGTTGGGGATGTAGCGCAGCTCAACGGTCACGTCGTGTGAGGCGTTCCAGTCCTCGGCGAGCTGGGTGATCCAGTCCGAGACGGCGGTGCCGTCAGGGCTGGGCCCGAAGAAGTTCCACAGAGAGATCGTGTCGGATCCCCCTCCGGAGCCGTTGCTGCACGCGGCAAGGGAGGCAACGCCGGCCGTCGCGGTGAGCGCGCCGGCGCCGAGCCGGAAGGCGTCCCGACGGGTGGGATGAGTGCGCATGATCTTCTCCTACTTCGGGGGCGGACGGTGTGCGGCGGGGATGGGTGACGGTCGTGCTTCTGTCGACCAATCCGAGCAAACGATTACAGCGACCGTAGAGGGGAGCGATAGGGATGTCAACCACGTCACACACGCCAGAGGGGCCGATCCTTGCGTATTCTTCTTGCGTGAGGCGCCCGAGGAGGCCATCCTGCTGCCCTAGATGGTGGTAAACGTTTCCGTTGTTCGGTGTGGCGTGGGAGCGAGGACCGTTGCCCTTCCCCGGTCGCCTTTCCGGCGGTGAGGAGCGATGCCCTCCCGCCGGTCGCCCATTCCGCGGTCCCGGTACCCGTCCACACACCTGACCGCGCCTGGGCCCCCATTCGTCTACTCTGACGAGGCGGTCCCTGAGATCGTTGCCGCTGAGACCGCCCCGAGGAGTCACCGATGCCTACGCGCCGACCGACCATTCTCGATGTGGCACGCACGGCCGGGGTGTCCTCGGCGACCGTCTCCCGCGTGATCAACGGTGCTCCCACTGTCGACAAGGAGCTCACCCGTCGCGTGCGCTCGGCCGTGCGCGCCACCGGTTACGTACCGAACGCGATGGGCCGCAACCTCCGCCGCGGGGGCTCCTCGCAGATCGCCGTGGTTGCCCCGGACGCTGAGAACCCCTACTTCACGCAGATCACCAGCGAAGTAGAGCGGATCGCCCGCACTCAGAATCACTCGGTGATGATCGCCCACACCGAGGAGGATCTCGAGACTGAACGCACCTGCTTCGATCAGCTGGTCAGCCGGCAGGTCGCAGGCATCGTACTGGTCCCGGTGGACCGCACCCGCACCGATCTGACGCCTCTGCTCGAAGCGGAGATTCCGCTGGTGCTCGTCGACCGTTGGGTCGAAGGCGCCTCGACCGATCTGGTGGTCACCGACAACGACGACGCCGGACGGCAGGCCGCTCAGCACCTCTTCGATGCCGGCTACCGGCGGCCGGTGGTCATCGCGGGGCCGGAGGAGCTGCGCTCCACCGAGGACCGCGCAACCGGTTTCCTGCGCACCTGGAAGGACCTCGGAGTGGGCACGGGTGAGGAGAGCCTGCTCCGTGGAGACCTCTTCCTCGACTCAGGCCGCCAGGCGATGGAAGACATCCTCGCGATCGGTCGCGCTGACTGCGTGTACGTGACCAACAACCGCATGTCCGCTGGAGCGTTCGAGGCGATGCGCGGCCGTGACGACGCCCCCGCCATGCTTGCCACCGATGACGACCTGTGGACCCGTCTGGTGACCCCCTCGGTCTCCGTGGTCGGGCAGCCGGTGCGTGCCACCGGTCGCGCGGCTGCGCGCATGCTCGGTCAGCGGATGACGAGTCCGGAGGAGGAGCCGTCGACGACCCTCCTGCGCTCGCGGATCATTGAGCGTGAGTCGACGCGTCCACGGGCGTGATAGCGCAACGACCAGAGCTGGCACTCGTGTCATCGAACGACCCCGCGTTATCGAAGCCCGTGCAGTCGGGGCACGCGTGAGCTTCGACCGAGCGATCTGCCCACCGGCGTGGAGCGGAGGTCAGTACTGCCCGAAGTTCTGGGTGGCGAACACGTAGGTGAGTCCGCCCTCGTGGCGGGTCGCGACCCCCACCCCGATGGTGTTCACGGCCTCGCTGAGGATGTTCTGCCGGTGCCCGTCGGAGTCCATCCAGTTGCGCACCAGATCGGTGGCGACGGCATCCGCGGTGCGGTCAGAGGACCCCACATAGGCGATGTTCTCGGCGACGCGCCGCCAGCCGCTCGGCATCTGCTCGCCGTAATCGGGGTTGTGACGGAAGTCGGCGGTCGTCAGCTGCGCTGACCAGGTGGCGGCGACGGTATCGATGCGGGTGTCACGGCGCAGCGGCTGAAGTCCTCGGGCGCGCCGCTCCTGGTTGACCGTGCGAGTGATGAGGGAGGCGACCTGGGCATCGAACGCGGCATCGGCACCGCGCTGATGCAGGCGGAACAGGAACGCGGCCATGGCTTCGCGGCTGATCGGGTCCAGGGGCCGGAACGTGCCATCCGGGTAGCCCTGGGTGATGCCGGTGTCGGCGAGCCAACAGATCTCGCGGTAGAACTGCCGACGCGGGGTGAGGTCCGCGAACGTGGAGGTGCGCGGCGCGCGGAAACGCGGGTCGCCGTACCCGCGGAACAGCATCGCAGCAACAGCGTCGCGGGTGATGTGATTGCGGGGGCGGAAGCTGCCGTCGGGCCAGCCGTTGATGATTCCGGCCTCGTGCAGCGCCGTGATCTCGCGGTAGAACTGGGCGCGCGGTGGGAGGTCCGTGAACGGTGAGGTGCTGGGCGGCTCGTAACCGCTGGTCCCGTCGTAGCGGTAGAGGAACGTCGCGAAGGCGTCCCGTTGGATCGAGGCGTGGGGGCGAAATTCCCGCCTGCCGCTGACGGTCCAGCCGGTCGTGATGCCCCTCTCGGCGAGCCAGCTGATCTCCCGCGCGAAAGGGTTGGAGGACGGAACGTCCACGAAGGTGGGCGCGGCGAATGCGGGCAGTGAGGTGCCGACAGCGGCGGTGCCGGCTCCGCCGGCAAGCAGAGCGCTGAGGGCAGTACGACGGGTCAGGTCAGTCATGCGGAATCCGTTCCTCGGAAAACCTGCGTTCCCGACTCTACGGGGATTTGCCCGGTTCCGGGGAGAGTGTGTGGGGGAGTCCCCGCCACCGGGCAGCTCAGCGCGGACGGTTCTCGCACGCCACGCCGTCGTTATCCCGATGCAGGTGCGAGTCGTATCCGGGATCGTCTCGCGTGAGCGGGGCCGCACCGGCGTCCCACGCCTCGGTGCAGTTCTTGTAGTACACAGAGCCCCCGTCAGCACGGCCTTCGTCTCCGACGCCGCCGTCGTCCGACGGGGTAGTCGCGGTGGGGGAAGGAGCAGGAGCCGGGGTGGGTGTCGGTGTCGGCGCGGGCTTCGCTTCGGTGCCGATGACGTCGCCGCCACCGGGTCCGGGCCACGCGGCGTCGCTCGCGGTGACAGCGTGGTCCGGGCAGTCCTCGAGGATCCCGCGGATCGCGTCGGCCTCCGCGGGTTTCACCCACAATTCGTAGGCGGCCTTGACGCTCACCTGTCGTGCGACGAACTCGCACCGGTAGCCCTTTCGGGGAGGCAGCCAGGAAGCGGCGTCAGAGTCGGACTTCTGGCGGTTCAGCGAGGATTCGACAGCCAGCAGGTTCAGCGGGTCGTTGGCGAATTCTCGGCGCGTCTCATCGGACCATTCGAAGGCACCGGTCTGCCAGGCATCGGACAGGGAGACCACATGGTCGATATCGACGGCGTTGTCCGCGTGACGGTCGAAGGCGACCGCATCCCCGCTGTACGGGGAGGTGAGGGTCCCGCGCAGGACGACGCAGCCCTGGGTGCCCTCCTCGAGGGTGATGGCGCTCAGGTCGCGGCGCAGCACATCGTTGCGGGTGTCGCAACCGTTGCGGTCCACGTCATCGCGCCACGAGAACAGGTCGCGGTCATACCCGGTCTTCGGGGCGCGTCCCTTCACCTCGAGGGTGTCCAGCAGCCCGAGGGCGGTCGTCGGATCCGGCGTCGGTGTCGGCGTCGGCGAGGGGGTCGGACTGGGTGTCGGGCTCGGGCTGGGCGACGCCGACGGGCTCGCAGTGGTCGGCGCCGGTGTCGGGGTTGCCGAGGGGGTCGGGCTCTCCGTCGTCGGTTCGGGCGGCGCGCTCGCGGTGGGGGTCGAAGATTCGGTCGCACTCGCGGTCTCGGTAGGAGTCGCAGGGGCGCTGGTCGCGGCGGCGGTGGGCCGCGGCTCGGAGTCGACCGGCTCCATGGGGCCGATGATCAGTCCGAGCACCGTGAGGAGCACGAGGGCGAGGGTGGCGAGGGATCCGCAGCCACAGCAGCCGGCCCCGCCGATCACCAGGCCGCGTCGGCGTCGGGGGTTCGTCGGGGTCGACATGCAACAGCAGCCTCTCGATCGAGCAGGACGGGGCTGCAGACGTGAGGACCCCGCTCTGCAGGCGGGCACCGGGGTCGGAGACCCAGCTTATCGGCCCGGGCGCCTATCCCGTCCCTCGTCGACTGTGACAGGTGACGAACGACGAGTCGGCTACCCCTCCCCCGTCGGCCAAGCCCGCGTTCGAGGCACCGGGGAACGAGGAAGATACCCGGCGTCACCACGAGCGAGTGGCGGAGCTGGCCCGGCATGCCACCGACAAGGTGCTGACACTCTGGGTGGAGGGCATCGGCCCGTGGAAGGGATCGGTCGAGATCGCCGAGGAGCACCTCGCTCAGCACGGCGACCCGGAGAAGGCCATCCGTCGCGTGATCGCCACCCACGTCCGACTGGTCAGCGGCACAGGGTTCCTCACAGGCCTCGGCGGTCTGTTCACCCTGCCTGTCGCGCTCCCGGCCGACCTCACTGCCCTGTGGATGGCGCAAGGCCGTCTGGACGGGGCGATCGCGCACCTGCGCGGGTATGACGTGCAGTCCGAAGAGGTGCGCAGTGTCGTCCTGCTGTCGCTGATCGGGGCCTCCGCGACAGAAGCAATGGCCGCGGCGGGCGTGCAGGTGGGGACGAAGTCTGCGATCAGCGCATCAAGAAGGTCCCCGGCCACGTCCTCATCGCGATCAACAAGAAGATCGGGTTCCGCCTGGTGACGAAGGCAGGCACCAAGGGAGTGGTCAATCTGACGCGCCTCGCACCGATCGCCGGGGGTGTCGTCGGCGGCTCGGTGAACCTGGTGAGCACCACGACCGTCGCGAAGTACGCGCAGAAGAACTTCCCCCGCGAGGACGACGCCCTGTAGGGCGAGCTCGGCCAGGCGCCTGCCCCTGACGGATCGCTCAGATCTCCTCGACCGTCTCCCAGGCCCGGGAGGCCGCCGAGCGGACGATCGCCTCGCTCACCTCGGCGGCGTGCAGGCCGTCAGCGGTGGACGGTGCCCGGTGCGTGCCGTAGGTCGCGTCGGAGAAGAACGCGCCTGCCTCGGCCGCTTTCAGATCATCGAAGCTCATGGGGATCCCGGGTCCGGGCTGGAATCGCGCATATTCGCCGTGGCCGGGACCGGTGAGCACGGTTGTGTAGCCGTGCTCGGTGCCACCGTCGCCGATCTGCACCTGCAGCTCGTTCATCCGGGTGAAGCTCCAGCGGGCCGAGCCCTCGCTGCCGAACACCTCCAGGGCGTAGTCGGAGCGGTGCCCGCGCGCGACCCGGGAGGCCTCCAGGGTCACACGGGTGCCCTCAGACGTCCTTGTGAGCGCCGCCACCCAGTCCTCGTTGCCGACGGGGCCGCGCCTATCGCTCAGCTCCACCGCCGCGTGGCCGATACCGCTCCCCCGCGGTATCGGCCGCTCGGGGATCAGCACGGCGGTGTCGGCGATGACGTCGCAGATCGGCTCGCCGGTGACGTGCCGGACCAGGTCCGCACCGTGGGAGAGGAGGTCCGCAATGACCCCGCTGCCCGCCAGCTCTCGGTCGTAGCGCCAGGTCAGGGGACCGTCCGGGGAGGCGGCGTAGTCGGCGTGCAGCCAGCAGCGCACGGTGGTGATCCGGCCCAGCCGTCCCTCGCGCACCAGGGATCGCATGTGTGCAACGGCCGGGGCCTGGCGGTAGCTGAAGCCAACGGCGGTGGCCACTCCCCTGCCGTCCGCCGCGGAGACGGCGGCGCGGTGGATGTCGCGGCTCTGCCGGGCGCCGGTGCCCATCGGCTTCTCGATCCAGAAGGGCTTCGCGGCCTCGGCGACCGCGAGGGCGTGCTGTCGGTGGAGGTGGTTCGGGGAGCAGATGGAGACGACGTCGACGGCGGGGTCGGCGAGCGCTTCGGAGATGCTCTCGGTGGACCGGGCGAAGCCGTAGCGGTCGACGGCATCCCGCCGGTTCGCCGCGACGGGGTCGACGGCCACCACCAGGCGCGGTCTGATGCCCAGCTCAGGGTAGAGAACGGGAAGGCGCAGGGTGGCGGTGGCGTGGAGTCGACCCATCCAGCCGAGGCCGACGACGGCGACACCCGGCTCCCGCGGGGACGTCACCGCACGCCCAACCCGCAGTCAGCCAGGAACTCGCGGGTCGCGATGGCGTTCGGCAGCGGCAGCGCCGGGTCGCACGGGTACAGGTCCTGCTCGCAGATCACGTACAGCTCCTTCTCCAGCGCCGCGAGGTGCCGCACCAGGTCCCGCATGTCCGGCAGCCCCGCAGGGGGCCGCACGGAGGCGCCCTTGGCGACGGCCTCCCCGAAGGGCCAGTCCTTCTCGTGGGCCTCGCGGGTGATGTCCGGGTCGAAGGCCTTGATGTGCACGTACCCGATCCGCTCGGGGTACTCCCGGATCATCTGCAGCGGGTCCCCTCCCCCGTAGACGATGTGCCCGGTGTCCAGGCAGAAGCTCACCAGCTCCGGGTCGGTCGCCTCGAACACGCGGGCGATCTCCTCGGGTGTTTCGATGTGGCTGTCCCCGTGGGGGTGCAGCACCATCGTCAGCCCGTAGTCCTCCTTCAGGATTCGACCCAGCTCGTTGGCATTGTTCACATACCGGGCCCACGCCTGGCCGGTGAGCTCGCGGTCGTCGGTGAACTCCCAGGTCTTCTCGTCGCGGTACATCGGCGGCAGGTGCACCAGGTACTCGGCGCCGACGGCGGCGTGGGTCTCGGCGATCGCCCGGAACGTCCGCTCGGTCTCGGGCCAGGCCTCCTCCTGGTGCAGGATGCCCCAGCCGGTGCCGGCGACCACCCGGAAACCGTGCTCGTCCATCACGGACTGCAGTTCCCGGGCGTCCTTCGGGAAGTAGCCCCACGGCCCGGTCTCCATGACGGAGAAGCCGGCCTCGGCCATCTCGGCGAGGGCGGTGCGCCAGGGAATCTGCTGCTCGTCCTCGGGGAACCACACGCCCCACTGGTCGGGGCAGACCCCGATGGTGAGATTCGAGAACGGCGGCTCGGGGTTGCGGGCCTTCGCCGGTGGGTTCGGGATCTGTGCCGTGGGGTCGGGATCGTCAGCGGTGCTGGTCATCGGGGGTCTCCTTCGCAGGACGGGGGCGATCGCGGCGGGCGGAGCGGGACCGCTCAGTCGTGGGTGGGGAAGCTCATCGAGCTCTCCAGGTGCTCGTCCTGGTGGGGCCAGCGGGTGGTGATCGCCTTCTGGCGGGTGTAGAACCGCACCGCTTCGGGCCCGTGGGCGTGATGCTCACCGAACAGGGAGTCCTTCCAGCCGCCGAAGGAGTAGTAGCCGACGGGAGTGGGGATCGGGACGTTGATGCCGATCATGCCCACCTGCACCTCCTCCTGGTAGCGGCGGGCGTAGTGTCCGGAGCCGGTGAAGATCGCGGTGCCGTTGCCGAACCGGGAGGCGTTGACCAGGTCCAGCGCGGCCTCGAAGTTCGGCACGTGCATCACCACCAGCAGCGGGCCGAACACCTCGTCGCGGTAGGCGGCGACATCCGGGGAGACATCGGCGAGGACCACGGGTCCCACGAAGTGACCGTCCGGGTGGCCCTCCACGGTGAGGCCCCGCCCGTCGACGACGACGGTGGCGCCGGCCTGCTCGGCCTCATCGGTCAGGCGGATCACGCGCTCACGGGCCTCGGGGGTGATCAGCGGCGGCATGTCGGTCGCGGGATCGTCGCCGGGGCCGACGACGAGCTTCTCCGCCTCTGCGGCGACCGCGCGCAGGAACGGCTGGTGGGCGTCGCCCACGGTGACCGCGACGGGCACGGCCATGCAGCGCTCGCCCGCGGAGCCGAAGGCCCCGGCTGCGATCTGGGCGGCGGCGAACTCCAGGTTCGCGTCCGGCATCACCACGGCGTGGTTGTTGGCCCCGCCGAGGGCCTGGACGCGTTTGCCGCTCGCGGCGGCGGTGTCGTGGACGTGACGGGCGATGGGGGTGGAACCGACGAAAGACACCGCGGCGATCCCGTCGTTCGTGCACAGCGCGTCGACGACCTCCTTGCCGCCGTGGACCACTTGGAACACACCATCCGGGAGGCCTGCTTCCTGGTAGAGGCGCGCGACGACCGAGGAGACGGAGGGGTCGCGCTCGGAGGGCTTGAGGATGAAGGCGTTGCCGGTGGCGATGGCGATCGGGTGCATCCAGAACGGCACCATCACGGGGAAGTTGAACGGGGTGATGCCGGCGACCACGCCGAGGCTCTGGCGCATGGTGTGGGCGTCCACACCGGAGGACACGTTCGCGGAGAACTCGCCCTTCAGGTCCTGGGTGATGGAGGTGGCGAACTCCAGGGTCTCCAGGCCGCGGGCGATCTCGCCGCGCGCATCGGCGAGGGTCTTGCCGTGCTCGCGGGTGATGTGCTGGGCGATCTCCTCGGTGTGCTCGACCATCAGCTGCCGCATCCGGTAGAGGATCTGGGTGCGCTTGGACAGCGAGGTCGCGGCCCATGCGGGCTGCGCCTCCGCGGCGGCACGCACGGCATCATCGACCGTGGCGGCATCGCCCAGATGGAGGGTGCCGACCTGTCCGCCGGTGGCGGGGTTGAGAAGGGGCTGGGTGGCACCGGATCCGTCGGCGTCGGCTCCGGCGATCCAGTTCTTCACGTCGTACATGGTTCTCCTCAGGAGGGGTCGGACGGGCGGGGCGGGCACGGCACGCCGCGCGGTCACAGGTAGTGGCGTTGGTCGCTGCGCTCGGATTCGTAGGCGGTCCGGGCTTGCTGCGTGGACTCGAGAGTGGAGACCTCGGCGACGGGCACGTCCCACCAGCTGCTGCTGGGCGGGTTGGGGCCGTAGAGGTCGGTGTTCACGACGATCGCGGTGGTCGCAGAGGCCTCCTCCGCGCGTCGGTAGGCCGCGCGGAACGCGGCTGTGTCGCTGACCTCCTCGGCGTGGATGCCGTAGGAGCGGATATTGGCGGGGATGTCGAAGGGCAGTGTCTCCCCGTCCAGCAGCCCGGTCTCCTCGTCGCGCATCCGGTAGCGGGTGGCGAAGCGCTGGGAGCCGTGGGAGTCGGACAGGGCGCCGATGGAGGCCCAGCCGTGGTTCTGCAGGATCACCAGGATCACCTTGATGCGCTCGGCGACGAGGGTGGCGATCTCCTGGGGGGCCATCTGGTACGTGCCGTCGCCGATGATCGCGACGACCTCGCTGTCCGGCCGCGCCATCTTCGCTCCCAGCGAGGCGGGCAGTTCGTAGCCCATGCAGGAGTAGCCGTACTCCAGGTGGTACTGGATGGGGGAACGCGCGCGCCACAGGGCCTGCAGGTCACCGGGCATGGATCCGGCGGCGTTGATGAGGATGTCCTCGGTGCCCATCATCTCGTTGAGGGCCCCGAAGATCTCGGTCTGGGCGGGCAGGTCCTGGTCGTGGGGCTCGAAGCAGGGCCGGACCTGCTCCTCCCAGGCGGCGCGGAGCTGCTGGGCGTGCTCGCCGTGCTCGGTCGGTGAGGTCCAGCCCTCGAGGGCCCCGGTGAGGGCCTCGAGGCCGGTGCGGGCGTCGGCGAGGAGCATGGTCGCGGCGTGCTTGGCGGCGTCGAAGGACTTGACGTTGAGGTTCACGAACCGCGCCGCGGGATTGCGGAAGGCGGTGTGGGAGGCGGTGGTGAAGTCGGTGTAGCGGGTGCCGACGCCGATGATCACGTCGGCCTCCGCGGCCAGGGCGTTGGCGGCGCTGGTGCCGGTGGAGCCCACCCCGCCGATGCAGAGCGGATGGTCGGCGCTGAGGGCACCCTTGCCGGCCTGGGTGTCCAGCACGGGGATGCCGGTGGCGTCGGTGAAGGCGCCCAGCGCTGCGCTCGCCTCGGAGTAGATGGTGCCGCCGCCGGCGATCAGGACCGGTTTCCTCGCGGACCGGATCACGGCGGCGGCCCGCTCGAGAGCGGCGGGCTCGGGGACGGGCCGCCCGATGTGCCAGGTGCGCTCGCGGAAGAAGTCGATGGGCCAGTCGTGGGCCTCGGCCTGCACGTCCTGGGGGAGGGACAGGGTGACCGCGCCGGTCTCGGCGGGGTCGGTGAGGACCCGCATGGCCTGCAGGGCGGCGGGGATCAGCTGCTCGGGGCGGGTGATGCGGTCGAAGTAGCGGGAGACGGGCCGGAATGCGTCGTTGACGGAGATGTCCCCGGCGGTCTCGTCCTCCAGCTGCTGCAGCACGGGGTCCACGGTGCGGGTGGCGAAGATGTCGCTCGGCAGGAGCAGCACGGGGATCCGGTCCACGGTCGCGAGTGCCGCGCCGGTGATCATGTTGGTGGAGCCGGGGCCGATGGAGGCGGTGCAGGCGAGGGTCTGCAGACGGTGGACGGTGCGGGCGTAGCCGACGGCGGTGTGCACCATGTTCTGCTCGTTGCGCGCCTGGTGGAAGGGCATGGTGCCCTCGCCGTCGGCGGGATCGACGGCGTTCTGCAGCAGTGCCTGGCCGAGTCCGGCGACGTTGCCGTGGCCGAAGATGCCGAAGGTGGCGGGGATCAGACGGTGCCTCTGCCCGTCTCGCTCGGAGTACTGGGCAGCGAGGAAGCGCACCAGGGCCTGTCCGACGGTGAGGCGGATGGTGGTGGCGTCGTCGGTGCCGGGGTGCTGGGGCATGGCTTCTCCATCTGCGGGCCACTCGGCGTCGAGGGCGGGGCAGGTCGCTGGCCGCGCAGCACGTCCCGCCGTGGCTTCAGCATGCCGAGGAGGGCACGCCGCTGTCAATGATTGTCCGGACATTAGGCACCATCATCCGCCCCCGGAACCCGGGGATGGAACACTGCTCCCCGGCAATCGGGGTACTTTGTCTGGACAAGCCTCGGGGGTCGTGGAAGCATGGGTCGCAGTCGACGGCCTGTGCGGCCGGCGGGGATCTCGACGCGAGGAGGCATCCGGACCCATGGCAGCACCTGACCTCGACATCATCACCTTCGGGCGCAGCGGCGTGGACATCTACCCGCTGGAGATCAACAAGGGCCTGGAGGACATCACCAGCTTCGGGAAATTTTTGGGCGGCAGCCCCACCAACGTCGCGGTCGCCGCTGCTCGGCTGGGTCGCTCTGCCGCCGTGATCACCGGCGTTGGTGACGACCCGTTCGGCCGCTACGTCGTGCAGGAGATGGAGCGGCTCGGCGTCTCCAGCAGATTCGTCGTCGAGGACCCGGATCTGAACACCCCGATCACCCTGTGCGAGATCTTCCCCCCGGACGACTTCCCGCTGTACTTCTACCGCCGCCCCAGCGCCCCGGACCTGCAGGTGAGACCGGAGCACCTCGACCTCGATGCGCTCCGGGAGGTCCCTCTGTTCTGGTTCTCCGGAACCGGACTTTCCGAGGAGCCCAGCCGCTCCGCGCACCTCGCCGCACTGGAAGCCCGCGGACGCACCGTCCACACGGTGTTCGACCTCGACTATCGGCCGATGTTCTGGGAATCCGCCGAGGCGGCTCGCGAGCAGTACCGCGAGGCGCTGCGCTTTGCGACCGTCGCCGTCGGCAACCGCGAGGAGTGCGAGGTGGCGGTCGGCGAGAGCGAGCCCGAGCGCGCCGCCGATGCTCTGCTGGAGGCGGGGGTGGAGATCGCGATCGTCAAGCAGGGCCCCAAGGGAGTGCTCGGCAAGACCGCCACGGAGCACGTGGTGGTGGCGCCCACCGCGATACAGGTGATCAACGGACTCGGCGCCGGCGACAGTTTCGGCGGCTCCCTGTGCCACGGGCTCCTGACCGAGCAGAACCTCGAGACCCTCCTGACGCGCTGCAACGCCGCCGGGGCGATCGTCACCAGCCGCCTGGAGTGCTCCACGGCCATGCCCACGCCCGAGGAGATCGACCTGCTGATCGCCGGTGGGGACCCCAACCACGGGCAGACCGTCCAGGAGATGCTGACGGCTCTGCGGAACCGCGGCGTCGTCGGCGGGGACGACCAGGACGGACGATGAGCGAGTTCGCCGTCTCCTACGAGGACCTCACCCGGATCCGCGTCGAGGACCCGGGACGGATCACCCGCCTGCGCGGGGCCCGACGCCGCCGGCGCATCGCCGACACCGGCGGCTCCCTGCTGCTGATCGCCGCTGACCACCCCGCCCGCGGGGCGCTCGGCGCGGGAGGACGTCCCGACGCGATGGCCAGCCGCACCGACATGCTCGACCGGCTCCGCGAAGCACTCACCGTGCCGGGAGTCGACGGAGTGCTCGGCACCGCCGATGTCCTGGAGGATCTGCTGCTGCTCGGCGCCCTGGAGGACCGCGTGGTCATCGCCTCGATGAACCGCGGTGGCCTGCAGGGCGCCTCCTTCGAGATCGATGACCGCTTCACCGGCTACGACGCCACCTCCATCGCCGCGGCCGGCTTCGACGGTGGGAAGATGCTCACCCGGATCGACCTCGATGACGACCGCACCGCCGCGACCCTCGAGGCCAGTGCGCGCGCCGTGACCGACCTCGCCCGGCATGAGCTGATCGCCATGGTGGAGCCGTTCCTCTCCTCCCGCCCCGGTGGCCCGGGAACACCCCTGGTGAACGACCTGTCGCCCGAGGCCGTGATCCGCTCCATCCACATCGCCCAAGGCCTCGGAGCCACCAGCGCCTCCACCTGGCTGAAACTCCCTGCCGTTGCGGACATGGCGCGGGTCATGGACGCCACCACCCTGCCCACCGTGATCCTCGGCGGCGATCCCGTCGGCCAGGATCCGGACCGGGTGCGCGCCTCGTGGCAGGACGCCTTGGCACGACCGAACGTCCGCGGCCTGGTGGTGGGCCGCACCCTGCTGTACCCGCCCCACGACGACGTCACGGCGGCGGTCACCGCCGCCGTCGACATGATCCGCTGAGGAGAGCAGCCCGATGAATGCTTCTGCCGACGAGTTCCACCTGCGTGCCGGCTCCACCGCCGACGGCCCCTTCGACACCGTGATCGACCCCGCACGACGGGAGGGGTGGACGTACACCGGGCTGCGGGTGCTCGCCCTCGGCCCCGGCGAGGAGGAGACGTGGCGCGCTGAGAATACCGAGGTGATGGTGGTGCCCCTCAGCGGCGGCTGCGAGGTCTCCGTGGAGGGCACCGCGGGTATCGACCTCGACGGCGCCGGCTCCTACACCCTGCGGGGCCGGACCGACGTGTTCGCCGGACCCACCGACGTGCTGTACGCCCCGGTCGGCTCCGAGCTGCGGATCCGCAGCACCCACGGCGGACGGTTCGCACTCGCCACAGCGCTCGCCACCGAAGCGTTCCCCGTGGCGCTGATCCGCGCCGAGGACGTGCCCGTTGAAGTGCGCGGTGGTGGGCAGATGACCCGGCAGGTCCGGAACTTCGGGAGCGTCGGCTCCTTCGACGCCTGCGACTCCCTGATCGCCTGCGAGGTGATCACCCCGGGCGGCAACTGGTCCAGCTACCCCGCCCATAAGCACGACGAGCACATCGAGGATGCCGAGCATCCGGAATCGGAGCTCGAGGAGATCTACTACTACGAGATCGCCCCCTCCCCCACCGGCGCCCCCGGCTTCGGCTACCACCAGACCACCGCCAGCGCCCCGGACAGGCCGATCGACGTCCTCAGCGAGGTCCGCGCCAGGGACGCGGTCCTGGTCCCCCACGGCTGGCACGGTCCGTGCGCCGCCGCGCCCGGGCACGACATGTACTACCTGAACGTGATGGCCGGCCCCGCCGCCGCACGAGCCTGGAACATCACCGACCACCCCGATCAGACCTGGGTGCGCGGCACCTGGGATGAGGCCGGGCCCGACCCGCGCCTCGCCTGACCGCCCTCCGTCGTCGAGAAAGGCCCGACATGCACGTCACCGACCCGACCCTCCCCGCCGAGCTGCGCATCGGCGTGATCGGCGTGGGCATCATGGGCGCCGACCACGTCCACCGCATCGCCCGCCGCACCAAGGGCGCCCGCGTCAGCGTCGTCACCGACTTCCTGCGAGACAAGGCCGAGGAGCTGGCTGCACAAGTTCCCGGCTGCCGGGTGGTGGACACCGCGGAGGAGCTGATCGCCGCGGAGGACGTCGACGCCGTGCTCATCGCCAGTCCCGGCACGTTCCATCAGGACCAGGCGATCGCCTGCATCGACGCGCGCAAGCCCGTGCTGTGCGAGAAGCCCTTGGCGATGAGCCCCGAGGACGCCTACGCCGTGGTCGAGGCGGAGCGCGCCTCCGGTGAGCACTGGGTCTCGGTCGGGTTCATGCGCCGCTTCGAGACCGAGTACGCGGAGCTGAAGGACGCGATCGGGACCGGGGAACTCGGGCAGATCAGCATCATCAACTGCAAGCACCGCAACGCTTCCACCAGGCCCGGCTTCGTGGACACGATGATGATCTACGACTCCGCGGTGCACGAGATCGATGCGATCCACTACTTCCTCGAGGAACCCATCACCGCCGTGCAGGTCATCAAGCCCCTGCCCGGTCCCCGCGCCGAGCCGGAGCAGCACGATCCCATGCTGTTCCTCTTCCGCACCGCCTCGGGGCGGATCGTCACCGACGAGCTGTACGTGAACACCGCCTCCGGCTACGAGGTGCGCACCGAGGTGGTGGGCTCCGAGGGCATCGCGACCATCGGCCTGGAGATCGGCCGCATCACCGCGCACACCGCAGGGGGACAGTGGGGCGGTTCCATCCCGCCGGACTACCGGCCGCGGTTCGCCGCCGCCTACGACGCGGAGGTGCAGGCATGGGTGGATGCGGTGCGCGAGGGCGCACGGGTCCACGCCCGCTCGGCGACCGCCTGGGACGGCTATCTCGCCGCCGCGGTGTGCGACGCGGCGGAGGGGGCGCTCGCTGCGGACGGGTTCGTGCCGGTCGACGTGCGGGAGCGGCCGTGAGCGCTCCGCCTTCCGCACCGGTCATGGTGCCTGTCGAGATCGACCGGGGAGCGCCGACCCCGCTCTACCTGCAGCTCGCCCGCGGCATCGAAGCGGCGATCTCCGAGGGCGTGCTCACCCCGGGGAACCGTCTGGAGAACGAACTGGCGCTCGCGGGTCGGCTGGGCCTGTCCCGACCGACGGTCCGCCAGGGCATCCAGGAGTTGGTCGATAAGGGCATGCTGGTGCGTCGGCGCGGGGTGGGCACCCAGGTGGTGGAATCCCCGGTGAGTCGTCAGGTGGCGCTGACCTCGCTGTACGACGACCTGGAGCGGGCGGGGATGCGCCCGCGCACCGAGGTGCTGGACTACCGGGTGGGTCGACCCGGGGACGAGGCGGCCGGGCGTCTGCTGCTGGGGCCTGGGGAGCTGGTGTGCGAGGTGCTGCGGGTGCGGTTCTCGGGCACTGAGCCACTGGCGGTCATGCGCAACACGCTGCCGGAACGGATAGCCCCCACCCGCGAGCGTCTGCAGACCCAGGGCCTCTACGCCTCCCTGCGCGAGCAGGGGGTGCGGATGGCTGTCGCCCACGAGCGGATCGGGGCGACCGTCGCCGACGCCGAGCACGCCGAGTTGCTGGGCGAACCGGAGGGTGCAGCGCTGTTGACGATGGACCGCAAGGTGTTCGGCAACGACGGCACTGTGATCGAGCACGGTCATCACTTGTACCGCGCCTCTCGTTACTCCTTCGAGGTGACGTTGGTGGAGTAGGGGCCGTTCAGTGCTCCCCGGCGTCGGAGCCGAGCGCGAAGGTGCCCTGGGCGCGTCGTCGGCCCATCACCCGGTGGGTGGGGACCACGTCGTCCAGGAAGCAGTACCCGTCGCGGGTGAAGGCGGCGCGCAGGTCCCCGCCGTCCGCGGCGGCGCTCAGTGACCGCCACCAGTCGGTGATGTCCCCCCAGCCGGGGGCGGCGAGCGACCCGCCGAACTGCTGGACCGCCAACGCGGAGCACAGGGACGCGAACTTCAGGCGCTCCACGAGCGGCCAGGTTGCGAGCGTCCCCAGCACCATGGCAGCGGCGAACACGTCCCCGGCGCCGGTGGTGTCCATCGCGGTGACGGGAACCGCTGGACAGTAGGCCTCCTCGCCGGTGGCTCCGTCCACCGCGTAGGAGCCGGACTCGCCGTCGGTGACCACGGCCAGCGGTACCTTCTCGGCCAGGGCTCGCACGGCCCGGTCGGGAGTCTCGGTGCGGGTGTAGGCCATCGCCTCCACGGCGTTGGGGGTGAAGGCGTGGCAGTGGGTCAGGGGGGCGAGGTCCGCGGGGTCCCAGCGGCCGGTCTCGTCGAAGCCGATGTCGGCGAAGATCTTCGAACCGCCCTGGGCGAGCTCGGCCCACCAGCTGGTCTCTCCCGCGAGGTCGACCACGGCGGCGCGGGCCCTGGGAGCTTTCGCGATCAGGCTCGACAGCGGTTCGGGCAATTCGTGGCCGTGGGTGACCATGGCCCGGTCGCCATGGGCGGCGATGGACACGGTCAGCGGGGAGTGGAAGGCGGGGAAGCGGCGCGAGGCGCTGAGGTCGATGCCCTCCTCCTCGCTCATGGTGTGCCACATCCAGTCGGCGTAGGCGTCGTCCCCGAACCCGGCGACCAGGCCCGTGCGCAGCCCGAGACGGGCGGCAGCGGTGGCGAGGTTGGCGATGCCGCCGGGGCTGGACCCCATGCCCTTGGACCAGAGCTCCTCCCCCGGGTGGGGCATGCGTTCCAGGCCGGTGAACACGATGTCGAAGAAGACGGTGCCGGACAGCAGCACGTCCAGGGGTGGGTCCTCCGCGCTGCGGCCCGCGGCCAGCGGGTCCCAGTCGCCGCAGGGGGCGGCGGGGGTGGGGTCGGTGACGTCCGGGTGGCGGTCGTCGGTCATGACTTCGAGGCTCCTTCCAGCATGCCGCGGATGAAGTGTCGTTGCAGGAACAGGAACATGATCACCATGGGCAGGGCGACAATCACGGCACCGGCGGCGAGCAGGGAGATCTCGGCGGTGTACTGGCCCTGGAAGTTCGCGAGTCCCAGCGGTGCGGTGCGGCGCTGACCGCTGGGGGTCATCACCAGCGCGATGAGGAACTCGTTCCAGGTCCACATGAAGATCAGCACCGTCAGGGTGGTCAGTGCCGGGATCGAGGCGGGCACCAGCACCCGGGTGAGGGCTTTCAGGGGACCGGCGCCGTCGATGGCGGCGGCCTCCATGAGCGTGGTGGGCATGGCGCGGAACTGGGCGCGCAGCCAGAACGTGCCGAAGGCGACGGACTGGGCGATCTGCGGCAGGGCGATCGCGAGGTAAGTATCTGTGAGGCCCAGGGTGCGCAGGTCGAAGAACAGGGGGATGACGGTGGCCTCGGCGGGAATCATCAGCCCCAGCAGGAACAGGTAGAACAGCACGGTGGAGCCGCGGAAGCGCATGGTGCCGAAGGCGTAGCCGGAGAAGATCGACAGCACCAGGGCACTGCTGACGACCATCACGGCGACGATGAGGGAGTTGCCGAGGGACTGGCCGAAGCCGCCCACCTGCCAGGCCTCCACGAAGTTCCCGAGGTGCAACCCGGCTTCTCCGCCGACCCGGGGTGACAGGGCGGTGCTGAGGATGGTGATGATCGGGGTGAGGGCGAACAGGGCGAACAGGGCCAGGACCACATAGTTCATGACCCGCTCGGCGGGGGAGACCATCATGAGGACCGCTCCCCGATGCGCGTGACGCCGAAGTTGATGGCGAACACCAGCGCAGTCAGCACGATGGCCACGGCGCTCGCGGAGCCCACCTCGCGCAGCTCGAAGGCCCGATGGTAGACCTCGTAACTGGGCACGGTGGTGGCGTTGCCAGGACCGCCGGAGGTGGTCATGTAGATCAGATCGAACGTCTTCAACGCGGCGATGATGGTCAGCACCAGGCTGACCACGATCTCCCCGCGCACCGACGGAAGCGTGATGGCGAAGAACTCCTGGACGGGGCCGGCTCCGTCCAGGCGGACCGCCTCGTAGAGCTCGTTGGGGATTCGACTCATGCCGGCCAGCAGCAACAGCATCACCAGTCCCATCTGCAGCCAGGTGCCGATGAAGCCCACGGCGGGCAGCGCCGCACCGGGGTCACCGAGCCAGCCGCGGGCGAAGGAGTCCAGGCCGAGCGAGCGCAGCAGCTCATTCAGCGGACCGCTCGGCGCGTAGATGTGGCGCCAGGCCACCGCCACCACGACCAGGGCGATCACTTGTGGCAGGAAGATGACGGTGCGGAAGAAGCCCATGCCGCGCACCTGCCCGCGGCGCAGGATTGCGGCGAGCACGAGCCCCACGATCAGCGGCATCACCGCGTAGAAGAGGATCAGGACCAGGGCGTTGGTGATGGCGGCCTGGAAGGCGGTGTCTCCCGCGAGGTCGATGTAGTTGCTCAGCCCCACGAAGGTGGAGGGGCCGAACCCGGACCACTCGTACAGGGAGAACTGGGCAGCCCGCAGCAGCGGGTAGAGGGAGAACGCCCCGTAGACGAGGAAGGCGGGCAGGATGAACAGGTACGGGGTGAGGCGTGAGCGCACCACGGCCGACGGGGCCCCGAGGGAGCCGCGCCGGGTGCGTCCCCTCCTGCCGGAGCCCGTCGGGCCGCCCGGCCCGTCGGCCCCCTCCTGGCCGGCCCGGGCGCCGGCGAGCGCGGTCACAGCGCTCAGCCCTCGCCGGCGAACTCGCCGTAGTCGGCCTGCAGGGCCTCAGCGGCAGCGTCCGGGTCGGTCTGCCCGCCGATGACCTCCTGCAGGGTGGCGCCGGCGGTGTCGGCGAAGGAGGGGGTGGCGTAGTCGAGGTAGGGCAGGAGCACCCCGTCGGTGGAGACGGCGTCGAAGGCTTCGTAGATGTCCTTGTTGACCCCGGAGTCGGGGGCGAGTTCCGCGGTGTGGAGCACGGGCATCCCGCCGTTCTCCGCGATCAGCTCCATCGCCTCGTCGCTGGTGATGTAGTCGATGAACGCGGCGGCGGCGTCGGGATTGGCGGCCTCTGCCGGGATGGAGAAGGGGATCCCGGTGCCTCCGGTGGTTCCGACCAGACCGTCTACCCCGGGCGGCGGGGCCATGAACCGCAGATCCTCGCCCATCACGGCTTCCATGTCGGGGCCGAGCCAGGATCCCCCGATCAGCATCACGCCGCTGCCCTCGGTGAACTCCGCCCAGGCGGTGTCGTAGGCGAGGCCGTTGGGTGAGGAGCCGAGGGCCCCGCTCTCCCCCCATTCGGCGAGCTTGGTGAGGGCCTCGTGGTTGGCGTCGTCGGTCCACTCGGCGCCCTCGTTGCCCATGCCGAGGGTGACGATCTCCTCGGAGGGCACGAAGTGCGCCTGGAGCGGCCCGAAGACGTGCAGGGCGGGCCACTGCTCGAGATTGCCCAGCACGATGGGCTGTTCGTCGTCCTGTTGGATCTGCTCGACCAGGTCGAACAGCTCCTCCCAGGTGGTGGGGGGTTCGACGCCGAGTTCCTCGAACTTCGAGGCGGAGTAGTAGATGCCGCAGATCTCCCCGGTCTGGGGCAGGCCCCACAGGGTGCCCTCACCGAAGGTGACGCCGTCCGGTGAGTAGCTCATCTTGGACAGCACGGACTCGGGGAACCGGTCCGTCCAGCCGTAGGCCTCGGCGTAGGGGGTGAGGTCGGTGAGCTGACCGGCTTCGACGAAGCTGCCCATGTCACCGCGGGCATTGTTGACCTGCAGGACGTCGGGGACGTCCGTGCCGGACAGTGCGAGGCCGGTCTGCTGCTGGAGGTCGTCGAAGGACTGCTTGACACGGTCGATGGTGATGTTGGGGTACTCGCTCTGGAAGCTCTCGATGAGCGCTTCGATCGCATCGTTCTGGGCGCCGCGGACCTCCTGGTCCCACATGCGCAGGGTGATCTCGCCCATCGAGGCGACGTCGGTCTCGACGTCGTCGGCGGCGCGCTCCTCACCGTTGCCGCCGTTGCCGCCGCCGTCGCTGCCCGGAGCGCAGGCGGCGAGCAGGCCGATGCCGCCGAGGGCGGCGCTGGATCCGAGGAAGGTGCGTCGTCGCATGGGGTGCCTCCTGAGACATGCGGCCGCGGCTCCGCTGCTGCGGCGTGAGGCCTCCATCGTTGCACGATCTGACCGGAATTGCAGTTCCCTGCTCGAATATGCTCGAAACTGTTCGGTCGGTGCTACGGTGCGGTCATGCTGGTCGAGAAGCGTCACGCGAGCATCGTGGCCACCGTGCGCCGCCAGGGTGCTGCGGCGGTGGGCGAGCTGAGCTCGGCGCTCGGCGTCTCCGAGGCGACGATCCGCCGGGACCTGGACCAGTTGGCGGAGACGGGCATGGTGCGCCGGGTGCGCGGCGGCGCCTGCTCGGTGCGCGGGAGCGTTCGCCCGGAGGCCGACCCGCGACCGTTCGCGCACGTCGCAGCGAGTGCCTCGGACTCCAAGCGGCGCATCGCCGGGCGTGCCGCGGGTCTGGTCGAGGACGGCGATGTGATCGCGCTGGACATCGGCACCACGGTCGCGGCGATGTGCCCGCTGCTGATGGACCGCTCGCTGACCGTGGTCACCGCCTCTCTCGCCGTGGTGCGGGCGCTCGCGGACGCCCCGGCGATCGACATCGTGGTGCTCGGCGGACTGCTGCGCCCGAACTACCACTCCCTGGTGGGGACGCTCACGGAGTCGGCGCTGCGGCAGGTGCGGGTGGATGCGGCGTTTCTGGGGACTTCCGGCGTGCGGACCGATGGCACCGTGCTGGATTCGACCCCGAGCGAGGTGTCGGTGAAGCGCGGCTTGTTGGAGATCTCCAGCGAGGCGTTCCTGCTGGCCGACGAGGAGAAGTTCCCCGGATCGGGGTTCTTGGAGGTCGCCCCGATCACGCGCTTTTCGGGGCTGGTCACCGATCGGCCGCTGCCTGCGGGTCGACTCAGCCTGCCCGATGACGAGGATCTGGAGGTCCTACTGCCATGAAGCTGACGATCCTGGGCGGGGGCGGCTTCCGGGTGCCCCTGGTGTACGAGGCGGTGGCAACCGGGGCGACGGGTCTGGTTGTCGACGAGGTGGCCCTGTACGACGTCGACGCGGACCGGCTGCGCACCATCGCTGCGGTGTGCGAGGACATCGGTACGCAGCTGGGCGCGTCGGACCGCGCGGCGCAGTTGCCGCACCTGCAGGCGACGACCGACCTGCATGAGGCGGTAACGGGCGCTGACTTCGTGTTCAGCGCGGTGCGGGTCGGCGGCGCCGAGGCCCGTACCATCGACGAACGGGTGGCCTTGAATCTCGGTCTGCTCGGCCAGGAGACGATCGGCCCCGGGGGTCTCGCGTATGCGCTCCGCACCATCCCGGTGGCGCTCGACGCTGCCCGCGCAGTGGCGGAGGCCGCTCCGCAGGCGTGGGTCATCAACTTCACCAATCCCGCCGGGATCGTCACCGAGGCGATGCGCCAGGTGCTCGGGGACCGGGTGGTGGGGATCTGCGACACCCCGATCGGCTTGGTGCGCCGGGTGGGGCGCCTGCTGGGCGTGGACCTCGTGGCCGGGGAACGGGATGCCAGGGTGGACTACGTGGGGCTGAATCATCTGGGCTGGCTGCGCTCTGTGGTCGTGGATGGCCAGGACCGGCTGCCGGGTCTGATGGCCGATGACGCAGCACTGCACGAGATCGAGGAAGCGCGGCTGATCGGCCCGGAGTGGGTGCGGGCCGACGGGGCACTGCCGAACGAGTACCTGTACTACTACCTGCACACCACCGCGGCGATCGATCGGATCACGGCGGCGGCGACCACCCGTGGGGAGTTCTTGGCGAAGCAGCAGGGGGACTTCTACGCGGCCGGGGTCGGCGGGGACGTGGACGGGAAGTGCTGCGACTCGCCGCTCGAGCTGTGGCGCCAGACTCTGCATCAGCGGGAGGCAACGTACATGGCGGAGTCCCGGGACGAGGACCGCCGGGAGGAGGACGTCGCCGGCGGCGGCTATCAGGAGGTGGCGCTGCGGCTGATGACGGCGATCGCGACGGGACGCCGCGAGCGGATGATCTTGGACGTCGGGAACATCGCTGCGGGGCGCGAGGACGCTCCGGCATCGGAGCGGATCGTCCCGCAGTTGCCGGCCGAGACCGTGGTCGAAGTGATGTGCGAGGTGGATGGCACCGGGGTGCATCCCCTGCCCATCGGCACGGTGGAGCTGGGGCGGCTGGGGATGATGGCGTCCCTGCGCGCGGCGGAGCGGAAGATCCTGCAGGCTGCCGTCACCGGTTCACGGGAGGCGGCGTGGCAGGGGTTCGCGAAGCACCCGCTGGTCAGCTCCCCCGAGCTCGGGCTCGCACTGCTGGAGGGATACGAGGCGGGGCATCCGCAGATCGCGGAGCTGCTGCGCGAGCGTTGAGCGGCCTGTGGCGCACACCGCGAGCGTTCGAGTGACCTCTCGCAAATGTTCGCCCGAGCCGTCGCGTTTGTTCGGGCGAGGCTTCGCTAACGTTCGAGCTGGGGTAGGATTCCGGTATGAGTGCGCTGATCAGACGGCATCTGCTGCGCCAGGCGCAGGACCTCATGGATCATTTTCCGGCGGTGGTTATCCAGGGCGCCCGCCAGGTGGGTAAGAGCACCCTGGCATCGATGCTGGCAGTCGGGACCGACCACGTGTCGGTGACGTTCGATGACGATGACGTCCGGGAGTCCGCTCTCCTGGACCCGCGGGCTTTCGTGCGTCAAGCAGGCGACGGTCTGCTCGTGATTGACGAGGTCCAGCGAGAGCCATCGGTGTTGCTGGCGATCAAGTCATTGATCGATGCGGATCGGAAGTCGGGCCGGTTCCTCCTGACAGGATCCTCGGACTTGCTGCGGTTGACCCGCTCTCCCGACTCCCTCGCTGGGCGAGCAGTCACGGTGGATCTGCACGGGCTCAGCCAAGGTGAACTCGTAGGCACAGTGGAGGACTTCGCGCACTGGATTCGGAACGGTCTGCAGTCAGCATCCGACGTCACGTCCGGGTGGAGCCGTGAGCGCTACGCAGAGGCGATGACGACCGGGGGTTACCCGGAGGTCCATCGCCTGCCGCGACGACATCGAGCTACGTGGTTCGACAGCTATATCGACCGCGTCCTCACCCGAGACATCAGCGAAGTATCGCGTGGCCTCTCGAGCGACCGGTTGGATGCAGTGCTGCGGCTTATCGCCGCGAATCAGGGCGGAGAGCTCGTCCAAGCCCGGCTCGCGGACAACCTCTCGATGGCACGTTCTTCAGTTGCCGGGTATCTGGCGGCCCTATCGACCATGTACCTCACGCACGACCTTCGTCCATGGCGGGCGAATCTGACAAAGCGAGAGGTGGGTCGGCACAAAGTGTCTGTGGCGGACCCTGGCCTTGCGGCTCGCATGTCCCGGGTAAGCGCCAAGCAACTCACAGCTCTCCGCGACGCGCCCATACTCGGCATGCAACTTGAGGCGTTCGTGGTCGGCCAGCTCATGGCCCAGCGGGGATGGTCGAAGGAGAACTTCGAGATCTACCACTTCCGGGACCGGGATGGCCTGGAGGTCGATGTGGTCCTCGAGTTCGATGACGGTCACGTGTTTCTCATCGAGGTCAAAGCGTCTACGACCATCCGGGCCGACCACACTCGCGGGATCCGCGACCTCGCCGATCGCTTGGGAGACCGGTTTCTCGGCGGTGCTGTCCTCGGTCTGGTCGAGCGGGCCCGACCCGTGACCGGTCAAATCTGGGCCCTGCCCGTATCGGCGTTGTGGGAGCACCCGGACTCTCTGTGATGCCTCGGGGAATGCTCGGTTGCCTGCGGTGTGGCAGCTACTCGAACCCTTGAGAATCGTTCGAGTAGCTGCCACGTCCGCGCATACCGGCGGGTGACGTCAGAACCCGGGGTTGGCGGGATCGGCGCCGATGCGGCCGTCGGCAGAGTCGAGGCCGTTGATCTTCTCGATCTCCTCGGGCGTCAGCTCGACCTCGGCGGACGCGAAGTTGGAGACGATCCGCTCCGGAGTGACGGTCTTCGGGATCACGACGTTGCCGACCGCGAGGTGCCAGGCGATGATCGCCTGTCCCGGGTCGACGTCGTGCGCCGTCGCGATCTCGGCGACGACCTCGTTGTTCAGGATGTCGCCTCCCTGGCCCAGCGGGCTCCACGCCTCGGTGACGATGTCGTGCTTCGCGTGGTAAGCGCGTAGCTCACCCTGCTGAAACTCAGGGTGCAGCTCGCTCTGGTGCATCACCGGCACCACACCGGTCTCGGAGATGATCTCCTCGAGCTGCTCGATCGGGAAGTTGGAGACGCCGATGGACTTCGCCTTGCCCTCCTTCTGCAGCTCGATGAGGGCCTTCCAGGACTCCAGGTACTTTCCGCGCTGGGGGCTCGCCCAGTGGATCAGGTACAGATCCACGTAGTCCATGTCGAGCTTCTCGAGCGAGGTCTCCAGCGCCTGCTTCGCGGAGTCAAAACCCTGGTCGCCGTTGGCGAGCTTGGTGGTGATGAACAGGTCTTCGCGGGGCACACCGGCGGCCTTCACCGCGCGGCCGACGCCGCCCTCGTTCTGGTAGCCGGCGGCGGTGTCGATGTGCCGGTAACCGGCCTTGATGGCTTGCACGACGACGTCAGCGGCGACGTCGTCCTCCACCTGCCACACCCCGTAGCCGAGCTGGGGGACAGAGTTTCCATCGTTGAAGGGGATGGTCGGAACGGTAGCCATGGAAAGCCTCCTGGGGTGTCGGGTGTCAGATCCAGCCTACGGCGCGTCCAGCCACCATCGCGAGCTCCACCGTCCATGGCTCTCACTATCCGGAATCGGGAAAGATGCCGACGAGCGGGGTGGATCCGAGCAGCGAGGTTGCAGAATGAGGCTGGGGCACGGACGGCTCCGACCAGCGAAACCACCCCTCCCCCTCTCCCCTACATGCGCCACAGTTGACCCGTGACCAGCCACCGCCACTCCACCGCCTTCACCGACCGCGACCTCGCCTACGTCACCGCCATCGCCCGCTCCGGCTCCTTTAGGGCAGCGGCCCGCGAGCTTGGTGTCAGCCCCTCGGCCGTGCTGCGCGCGCTGCGCGGAGTGGAGTCACGCTTAGGCTGCGTGCTGTTCGACCGCACGCCCCAGGGTGTACGCCCAACCGAGGCTGGGGAGACCGTCGTTCGCCACGCGTACGAGCGCGAGGACCTCGCCCAACAGTTACAGCGCGACCTCTCCCGTTTAGCCCACGCCCAGGCCGGGGAGATCCGCGTCGCCGTCGGCAAGGGCTTTATCGATGAACTCTCCACCGGTGTCCTCACCGACTTCATCGCCAGCCACCCCGGCGTTGCCATCCGCCTCCACTCCGGCGGCACCCGCGCCATGACCGACCTACTGCGCCACGACGAGGTCGACCTGGCCGTCGTCCTCCACCCCGAGCCCGACAGCCGCTTACGGGTCGTTGCCTCCCTCCCCCAACCGGTCGGTCTCGTCTGCCCGAGAGGACACGACCTCACCCGGCACAGTCCCCTTGCACCCTCGGCGCTACGCACCCTCGGAGAGCTGCGCCTGGGAACTCTTCCGCACGGCTTTGGCCTGCGCTCATTGCAAGACGAGTTCTTGCGCGCCCACCGTCTGGAAGCTCACCTGATACTCGAGAGCGACTCTCAGCCCCTCATCGTCCGCTCGGTTGCGACCGGTCATTGTTTAGCCCTGCTCCCCCCGATCTCTATCCCTTCGCACCTGTCGGACCGCGTCACCTTAGTGCCGCTCGATGAGGCGCACCTCGGCGCTGTCCGCGCCACCATCCTCACCCGCGCCGGGCGCCGACTAGGGCCCGCTGCTCAGGCCTTCGTCGACGCTTGCGCCACCTCGTTCGGCAGGGCCGACGCTGACGCCACCCCTCTCGCGTCGAGTTGAACCGCCGTGTTGCCTTGGATGCAACACCCCGGTATCGATTTTGACTACTTGTGCAACGGGGAAGCCGACCGTAGGGTCACCAGAAATCATCCACAGGAGCACCATGGCAACAATGACGTCCCTGGCCCGCCTTTGGCCTCTCCACCTCTTCGTCCTCGTGGTGGGGGTCCTGAGCCAATGGATCGGCGTGCGATCCATCCCCATCTGGATCGGCACCATCATGCTGCTGCCGATGCTCTTCGCCTTCGCGATGACCCTGGTGTTGAACCCCAACGTCATCGGCGCCATGTCGAAGATTCTGTCGACAAAGAAGGCTGCGGCCGCAGCCCCCTTCATCGTCATCGCGATCATGCCTTTCATTGCCAAATTCGGCACCACGATCGGACCGGCCATCGAGGAGATCATCGCCGCAGGGCCTGCTCTGATCCTCCAGGAACTTGGCAACCTCGGGACGATACTGTTCGCCTTCCCCGTCGCCATCTGGCTGCTGCGCATGCGGCGGGAGTCCATTGGCGCCGTCCACTCCATCGCCCGCGAGCCGAACCTCGCGATCATCGCGGACCGCTACGGCATCCGCAGCCCCGAAGGCACCGGAGTCATGGGTGTCTACGTGATGGGCACCTTGTTCGGAACGTTCCTGTTCGCGATCTTCGCTTCGGTCCTGGCCTCACTGGACGTCTTCCGTATCGAGGCGCTCGCCATGGCCTGCGGGGTCGGTAGCGGCTCCATGATGGCTGCCTGCGCCGGCGCCCTCGCCGAGACCGTCCCCCAGTCCGCCGACACCATCACCGCCATGGCCGGCGCCTCCAACCTTCTGACCTACGCGACCGGCATGTACGTCAGCTTGTTCGTCGCCCTGCCGCTGGTCGAATGGCTCTACAGCAAGGTCCACCCGAACGACCCCGGCCACCGAATCGACAAGGAGGAGGTCTCCCGATGAGCAGCATTCCCGCGGACGGCGTCCCCGCCGACGATGAGGTCCTGGTCGGCGGTGATGAACGCAGCCAGCGCTTCGGTCCCACGCTCGTGGACCTCGTGGTCGTCACCCTCATCTCGGTCCCGATTCAGCTCCTCGCGACCGATCTATCGCTCGCCGCTGTCCTGATTGGCCTCAGCGCCTTGTACGCCGTGTGCGTGGTAGGCCTCGCGCTGACGAAGTTCCTGCCCTTCTACCTGCCCTCAGTTGCCTGGATTTCCCTGGTCGGGATCGCCATGACGCTGCCCTTCCTGCCGTGGGGGCAGTGGTTCACCGGGCTCGTCGAGGGCATCGACTTCTTGGGCCTCGCGGTGCCGGCACTCGCCTATGCCGGTTTCGCCGTCAGTCGTCTCGAGCTGGACATCATGAAACGCTCCGGCTGGAAGATTCTCATCATCGCGATCCTGGTGTTCTTCGGGACCTACTTCGGCTCCGTCGTGATCGCCGACTTCACCCTGCGCCTGGGGAGTGGGGGATGACCTCCCCTCCGACTCGGACCCTTGCCGTGGTAGGCCTCGGTCAGATGGGCGGCGGCATGGCCGCCACCCTCGTTCGTGCAGGTGAGGCGCGAGTTCTCGGCGTGGATCCCATTGCGGCCCCACCCCCGGGCGTCGAGAGCGCCAGCCTCGCCGAGGCGATGGACGTAGCGGATGCCCTGCTGCTCTCCCTGCCCGGAGCCGAGCAGGTCGAGGAGATCCTGCAGGCCGTTCTCGACACCGGCACGACTGGGCGGACGGTCATCGACACCAGTACCTGCGACCCTGCTGGCTCCCGTGCCCGAGCCGACCGCGCTCGCGCTGCCGGCCATCGCTACGTCGACGCCCCCGTGAGCGGGGGGCCGAGCGGAGCTCGTAGGGGCGCGCTCACCGTATTCCTCGGCTGCCCCGAGGACGCGCTCGCGGACGTTCGTGCGGTCCTCGCTCCCCTGTCCACCCGCATCAATCACGTCGGCGACGTCGGCGCCGGGCACACTGCGAAGCTGCTGAACAACCTGCTGTGCGCCTTGCATCTGTGCGCAGCGCGCACTGTCCTCGAGGTCGCAGGTGCCTCGGACATCGACCCCGACCGGCTGCTCGGAGCAATCAACACCGCCAGCGGACGCAGCGCCGTCACCGAGGTGAACCTCCCCCGCTGGGTTCTCTCCGGCGACTTCGACTCCGGTTTTCCCATCGGCCTGATGGCCCGGGACGTTGACCTTGCCGCCGCGATGACCCGCGAGCTGCAGGCCGACACACCCGTTGTCGAGGCGACCCTCGGAATGTGGCAGGAGCTCACCGGGGCCCTCGACCCCACCCTCGACTTCAACAGAATGGTGCAGCCGTGAGCCTCTGGACAGACCTGCTAGACGATGACACCATCGGCAGCTTCATCAACGGGCGGATCGTCCCCGGGACCGGTGAGACCATCGAACTGATCGACCCCCACGACGAGACCCGTGTGGCGCGTTACCGCGACGGTGGCGAGGACGCCGTCGATCAGGCCGTTGCCTCCGCGCGCCACGCCCAGCAGCACTGGCGCGACCTCACCGCCTCCGAACGCGGCCGGAGGCTCAGCGCCGTCGCCCGAACGCTCACCGAGCATGTCGAAGAGCTCGCCCGCCTCGAATCCCGCCTCGCCGGGAAACCGCTCGCGGACGCCCGCATGGAGACCGCCAAGGTGGTCGAGATGTTCGAGTACTACGCCGGGTGGGCCGATAAGCAGCACGGGACGGTGATCCCCGTGCCCACCTCCCACCTGAACTACACGCTGCGCGAACCCTACGGCGTGATCGCCCAAATGACCCCGTGGAACGCCCCTATCTTCACCGCTGGCTGGCAGATCGCCCCGGCGCTGGCCGCCGGCAACGCCGTCGTCGTGAAGCCGTCCGAGCTGACCCCCCTGACCTCCGTGCTCCTCGCCCGCATCGGCGAACAGTCGGGCCTGCCCCGAGGTCTCGTGAACGTCGTCCTCGGGCTCGGCCCGACGTCCGGATCTCACCTGGTCACCCACCACGGTGTGGACAAGGTGGTGTTCGTCGGCTCCCCTGCGACCGGCCGCCGCATCGCAGCGGCCGCCGGGGAGCACCTCATCCCCTGCGTCCTCGAACTGGGCGGCAAGTCTGCCAACATCGTCTTCGATGATGCGGACATCGGCCGCGCCGCTGGCGGGGCGGCCGCCGCGATCTTCTCCGCCGCCGGGCAGAGCTGCGTCGCCGGATCGCGCCTGCTCATCCACCGACGCGTGTTCGACGATGTCGCTGAGCGCCTCGCCGCACTAGCCGCCGACATCCGCCAAGGCAGCCCCCTGGATGCCGACACTCAGGTCGGGCCGTTGCAGAACTCCCGCCAGTTGCAGCAGGTCTCACGCATGGTCGATGCGGCACGCGCCCGCGGCGGCATCACGCTGACCGGCGGGGCCCGACGGCAAGGCGCCGGCTACTACTATCCGCCAACGGTCCTTACAGGGCTCAACAACGAGGACCCCCTCGCTCAAGAGGAGATCTTTGGGCCCGTGGTGACCGCGATTCCCTTCGAGGACGAGCAGCACGCGATCGAGATCGCCAACGACACCGACTTCGGGCTCGCTGGCGCGGTCTGGACTCGCTCCGTTGATCGAGCACATCGCGTCGCCGCACGGGTGCGCGCCGGGACTCTGTGGATCAATAGCTACAAGACCATCAGCGTCATGTCGCCGTTCGGTGGGTTCGGGGCCAGTGGCTTCGGCCGCTCCAGCGGACTCGACGGACTTCTGGAGTACACCCAGCCGAAGTCCATCTGGGTGGAGACCGACCCCGACGCGCCCCTGCCGTTCGGCTACTAGGGCGCGCCGGTGCCGACCCATCAGCCTCACCTGTCGGTAATCGCGAACGCCCCTTCCGCGAGCGCACGACGTCCCCGGTTGAACGGCCTGCCGCCGGTTCCGTCGGGCCGATAGGCCCGACCGGTCTCCCCGGCGACGACGGGGACCGTGATCTCCCCGTCGGCGGTACCCGCGCGGAGGATTACGTCCTTCCCGGTGGTGGAGTAGACGGCGGCAGTCACGGCGGGCAGCAGCATCAGCGCATCGAGCTGCAGGTCCCCGTCGGAGGTCACCTCAATCGCGACCGTGCCCCCAGGGACCGGCCTGTCCAGCGGGAATGGTCGCAATAGGCCGTCCCACTCGGTGACTCCCCGTGGGCCAGCCCCGCCGAGTTCCTGGATCCCGAGCTCCGTGCGATCTCCATGGGTGTCGATCGCCGTCCAGGTGGCGGTTCCGGCGTCCTCGGCAAGGCGCCGGAACAGGGGATGGGCCGTCATCGGATCTCGGACCCCGTAAGTCGCCTCCGGAAGGTCCTCGATGGGAAACACGACGCTTTGCCCGGCTGGGACCTGCACGTAATCCCCCGACCAATTGGATTCACCGGTCCAGGCGGACTCGGGGCGCACGATCTCTGCGCCGGAGGACAGCTCGGCGTCCTCCGCCTGCCGCCAGATCTGGCCCTCGGTAGTGCGGATTCCCGTAATCGAGGACGCGATTTTCGCGAGGTCCGCGTTTGCGGATTTGTCGGACCCCTCCCCAGACCCCAACCGGCTACACTCTAACCTCAAGCGACACCGGGGCCAAGGGTTACCTTGGAGAAAATGTAAACCACATAGCACGGAAGCGGACGGCCGGATCAGCCTGAGCCCCTTTTCCGTCTCTCCCGTTCGCGCCTACTAATCAATGGTCTCAGTGGCTCCTCTGGCAATTCAGTCCATCTGGTCAGACGCCACTCCACGATCATCCGTCCTGAGCTGCTTCTATGCCTGCGGGATTCAAAATCGATGCCCAGCTCCCGAAGCTCACGCATTCTCTTCTGCCAGTCATCTTGAAATTGCTGAGCGCTGGCAACAGCAGCAAGGAGCTCTGACATGACAAAATGTCCATCGAAAGCCTTGAGAAGCATCGCGATTCTCCGATGCGGCTCCCTGTAACCTGCGGCGCGTCTTATCTGGTCCGCGAATTCATCGAACTGACCGTAATAGTCCTTCTTTCCGGCATTACAATCTTCGCAAAGGGCCTGTAAATTTTCCTCGGCGTCCGAACCACCCCAAGCTTGAGGCAAAATATGATCCACGGCAAGCTTAATTTCATCCGCCTCTACAGATCGGCCACAGTTCTTGCACCGACCGGATTGCAGGATCTTAAAACGGACACTTCTGCTAATCCCTGTCGCCTCCGCGAGCTCTTCGTCGAGCCACCCACTTAGTATGTAGCGATGACCTGATGTTCTCACGATGTCGAATACCGAATTAAGGTCTCGTCGTCGCCGTTGGAGCTGGGAGTAGCGACTGCCGGTCTTTTCGTAAACAAACTCGGCAATTTCTCTATCGGTCGGAGGGTCATATCTCCGCTGATAAAGATACGCATAAATGTATTGGTGAACGAGGTTGCCCACGTTTCGGCGGCGAAGTGCGGACTTGAGTTCGTCACTGTACGGCTCGGGCAACTCTCTAGCCGGTGTAGCGTCGCGGGTCATGTTTCACATGTTAGTCGAGAGCGACTTTGTCGCGCTCGAACGATGGTGTCGCTCCCTCGCGATGCTTTAGCCTGGCCCTAGAGGCGGGAGGCACCGGGTGTAGAACCCGGGCCTCCTTTGCTCACGATCACATTACACCTAAGAGCTGTTGCTGCGGCGCCCGACCGAAAGCCGCGGAGTCCAGATTCTCGCCACCTGAATCGACCTTCTCAAATGCTGCCTTGATTGCGCTTCCAACTGCGCGAGCTACTGGTGGCGGAAAAGCATTTCCGACCTGCCTGTAACTGGCGGTCTTGCGACCATGGAATTTCCATTCATCCTCGAATCCCTGGATTCGAGCCGCCATTCGGACGGTGAGGCGCGGATTCCCCTCGAATGTCGGTCCCGGGGCCTCATCAGCGAGACCACGCCCATCTACGCCAAGAATTTCCCAGGCTTGACGCGCGCGGGTTGGTCCAAGATCAGGACCCCCGTGCTTCTTCGATCCGCCAACGAGAGTCGGGGCAATATGTTGGGCACCTTCGGTCCATCGTCGTACTCCCGCCCATCCATTGGCAGCCATGAGGTCATGAATCGCTTCCCCCACCGTCGAGCGGTGCGCGATCTTATCTGGCCAATTAAAAGCCATGGCATCATCTGATTGCAGTCCGATGAGGATCGATCTAGGCCTAAGCTGTGGAACACCGAAGTCAGCGGCCTGCAATAGCTTCCACTCAGCTAGATAGCCTGCGCGATTCAGGCGCGCTATTAGTCGCTGACGGTACGTTTCGAACTTGGCGTCCATTAGGCCGCGAACGTTCTCTATAAGTACTGCCCGAGGGTTTGTAAGGTCGACAATTTCTAATGCGCGATCGAAAAGATTGCGCTCATCGGCTTCCCCGAGCTGCAGCCCGGCGTGAGAGAACGGGGGACAAGGAACTCCCCCTGCAAGCAAGTCGATAGCTCCCAGATCCTGGGGAGGCGTCCAGCTAAAAAGATCGTCCTCAATGACCCGCCAGTCTGGTCGATTAAGCCTTAGCGTCTCCGCGGCATGTTCGTCAAGCTCGACGAGCGCTGCGTGTTCGAACCCCGCTTGCTCAAGGCCGCGCGCCTGCCCCCCTGCCCCCGCGCACAACTCTAGTGACTGGTATGCCGTCATGATCGCCTCCTGCCAGACAGCCAATCATGCCCGACTGACAAACGGGGCGCTGGGAACACGGCGCGCCGCAACTCCGGTGCGGCCCTTCTCACGGGGTGACTGGTCCAGGACTACCCGCAGCGTCTGCCGAGAACTCATATCTCGAGCAAGTGGACCACACTTCGACCTTCGGCATCGTGACGAGACCCCGTCACAGATCGTTCTGCATTGCAATGTCCAGGACAGTGGCCATGGCCAGCAGCACCACTGTCGGCGCGCTGAACCTGTGCTCCAGTGGGTCGTAGTCCAGCAGCCCGTACCCGACCAGCAGTCCCAGGTCCTCCATGACTCGGGTGTACTGCACGAACTCGTCGAAGTCGCCGCCGCGCCCTGGAAGCACGGGCCTGACGGGCACCAAGCCGCCTTCGCCGGAGGCCGCCGAGAGGGCGAGCGGCGTGTACGGCAGCCCCTGCAAGCCGCCCGGTTCGCCGGCGTCGACGTACAGGTTCAGCAGCAGCCGTGCCATCACGGAGTTTGCGAACTCTGCGAATCCTTCCGGGTCCTCGTCGGGTCCCATTGGCGGCACGATGCCCTCGTCGGTGGCGACGACGCGTTTGCCCTCAATCCGCAACCATTCGCCACTGAGCAGTGCGAGCCAGGGTCCGGTGATTGCGCTGATGTCCCACATGCTGCCTGTCGCGGAGGCGTCGATGCCGAACTTTTCCAGGATCGAGGCCGTCGCCGCACGGTTGAGTGCCCCGGTTTCCGTGACGCCGAGCCCATCCGCGGCGGCTCGATACAGCAGAAGAGCGCGATGTACGAAGGTCACCTCGCGGTACTGGTTCTGCAGGTCCTGCGGATCGAACGGTGTGTCGTCACCGTCAGAATCCGGCGGGTCCCCGAGAAAGGCGGGCCAATGATCCGCGAGAGAAGACTCTGCGTCACCGTCATCGCCACCGAGCGCGTCGAGTCCTTCGCCGAACGCGCTGGACCCGATAGGCCCCCGAGCATCCACTGCCTCTGGGTACTCGCCTGTCGGGTCGAAGGGGGTGCCCGGGTTTCTCAGGGTGCCGGTGTCAGTCAGCTCGTGTCGCTCGTCGACGGTGAGAGAGTTGTACCAGGCCATGTACCGATCGGTCATGCCAGGCTCGCCGAAGTCGACCCCGAGATCCGCAGCGTACGCGAGGATGTTCCCGCTGAAGCTACGCCGCGTCGGGTCATTTGCGGCCTCAAGCACGTCGAACTCCAGCTCGTCCAGCAGTGCGTGTGCGTCGTCGGCGCTGTACCCGGAGGAGGGCCACCGGTCTGCGTCCACGAGGTAGTCGATGAGGTGGTGCATCGTGGGGCCGAGCTCCATCGACTCCTCGCGGCGCTGGGTCACCCGCCGCGGAACCACCTCGATGAGGAGATCGGCGATGAGGTCCTCGCTCCACTCGACCGGGTCCGGGCTGTCCAGGTAGGTCGTCTTCAGATCGAGCAGCAATCGGACTGTTCGACCGATGTACTGCGCATCCCCGCTCGCATCCGGGTCCTTCTCGGTGAGCCACGCCGTGAATCCGCGGACAACATCGGTCCGGCGCCGCTCCATCCGCGCGCTCTGCTGACGACGGGAGTCCTGGGTCCGGCCGGAGTTCCGGCGCTGACGCTTCTTCTTCGGCATGGGTCCAGCATGCCGGAGCAACGCGTCCCGTGGTCCCCGGCGGCCCGAACGCCGCGCCTCCGTCACCACCCCTCTGGCGGCCACGGTTCCCCGTCCGCGAGGGCGTTCAGCTCGTAGGCGCCTTTCCCGTCGAGGCTCTGGCGCAGCATGTCCGCGTGGCCGGCGTGCCGCGCGAACTCCTCGATCATGTGCAGGGCACACCAGCGGACACTCCACTGCTCCGCTCCGCTGAACCACGGTGCCTGCGGCACCGGCACGTTCGTGTCCGGGTCGGACTGCCGGATCGCGGCGGCGATCTCAGCCCCCACGCGCTCGAGCTCTGCCAGGAGGATCC
>JAUNUA010000136.1:4865-6596 GCA_030538435.1 Brachybacterium sp. | reverse complement strand
GTAGTTGTTGTTGTACTTCCAGTCCCTCGCGCCAGTGTTGTACGGCGGGTCAATGTAGATCGCATCGACGGAGTGCCGATGCGTGTACGTCAGCATTTCCAGGGCGTGGTAGTTCTCGGCGTTGATAACCGTGTGGAACGGCTTGTCCCCGCCCCGCTCGACTCTGCCCGTCTCCACCAGGCCGGGGTAGATGCGATCCCGGAACTCCGCGACGACCACCACGTCGTCAGCAAGCACAGTCTGCGTCGCAGCCTCCTCGACGTCTAACTCCGCCAGTTGCGCCACCCGCTGGCCATCGACGCGCTCGATTCGCGTGACGCGCCATAGCCGCTGGTCCCCGGCCTTCGTCTCCCCGCGGGGCGGAAGCACCCGCACCTTGTCGCCACGTCGCACCGGCCTACCGGGCAACTCGACGGCCTCGGGCTGATGCTGCTCGAAGACGAGACCGAACGTGCGACGCTTGGTGATAGCGGCGATCTCCGCTTCCAGGTCCGCACCGAGTAGCGGGTCCGCCTTGCGCGCCAGCCGCAGCAGTTCCGTCAGTCTCGACACGGACGGGTCTCCTTCGTCGTCATCCGCTGTGCCTCCTGGCTACTTCTTGCCACCAGAGGTTATTCCGCTACGGAACTCGACCACGTCCCCGTCGGCCATGACGTAGTCCTTGCCCTCCATGCGGACCCAGCCCTTGGACTTGGCCTCGGCCATCGAACCGGCTTCCACGAGCTTGTCGAAGCTGACGATCTCCGCCTTGATGAAGCCCTTCTGGAAGTCGGTGTGGATGACGCCGGCGGCCTCGGGCGCCGTGGCTCCCTGCGGGATCGTCCAGGCGCGGGACTCCTTCGGCCCGGCGGTGAGGTACGTCTGCAGGCCGAGCGTCGCGAACCCGACCCGCGCCAGCTGATCGAGCCCCGATTCCTCCTGGCCGGTCGACTCGAGCATTTCTGCAGCTTCCTCGGCATCGAGCTCGATCAACTCGGATTCGAACTTCGCGTCCAGGAAGATCGCCTCGGCGGGCGCGACCTGATCTCGCAGCGACTGCTGCATCTCTTCGTCGGCGAGCCCCTCCTCATCGGTGTTGAAGACGTAGATGAAGGGCTTGGCGGTCATGAGCTGCAGCTCCCGCAGCTGGGCAAGGTCCACCCCGGCCGCCTCGGCGCCCTGGAACAGGGTCTTCCCGGTCTCCAGCAGCGCGGTCGCAGCGTCCATGGCCTCGAGCACGCTCGGTTCGGCGAGTTTGCGCTTCACGTCCTTCTCGATGCGGGGCCGCGCGTTCTCCAGGGTCTGCAGATCCGCGAGGATCAGCTCGGTCGCGACCGTGTCCATGTCTCCGGCGGCGTCGACGCTGCCGGCGGTGCGGATCACGTCCGGGTCCGCGAATGCACGGGTGACCTGGCAGATCGCATCGGCCTCGCGGATGTTCGCCAGGAACTTGTTGCCGAGCCCCTCCCCCTCGCTCGCGCCCTTGACGATCCCGGCGATGTCCACGAAGGACACGGTCGCGGGTAGCTCGCGCTCACTGCCGAAGATCTCGGCGAGCTGCCCGAGCCGCGGATCCGGTAGCGGGACCACACCGATGTTGGGGTCGATCGTCGCGAACGGGTAGTTCGCGGCGAGAACCTCCGCGCGGGTGAGGGCATTGAACAGGGTCGACTTGCCGACGTTCGGGAGTCCGACGATTCCGATAGTGAGAGCCACGGGAGGTGATTCTACGGGCGTGCCCCGCTCCCCCGC
>JAUNUA010000136.1:0-4765 GCA_030538435.1 Brachybacterium sp. | reverse complement strand
TCAGCCGTACCGTGGGGCTGCCCACGGGGATCTCGTCGCTTGCCGCAGCAGTGGACTCCGCGACCACCGTGCAGGATTCCCGCTCGATCCCGCGGGGATCCCTGGCCTCCGACCACGCCGGGACGTCGGCAAGAGCCTCAGCCCCTCGCTCGGCCACCTGCTCCCGCGCACCCGGGGCAACTCGGTACTCCACATCCCTCAATTCGCAGCGATGCACGTGGTCAGCCACGAACCACCCGCGATCCACCGGGTACACACTGCACTGCACGCTGCGCTCCGTCCCGACTACAGGCCCGAAGGCAGCGTCCAGCGCCTCGCCATCCGCCTCAGCGAGCGCGGGAAGGTCCAGGACGGCGGCGTCGAGACCGGTCTGCGCCTCGGTGCGCGCCTGCTGAGGCAGCAGCACGAACACCCGGAAGAACATCAGACCCCAGATCAGGAGCCCCACCACACCGAGCGCGAGCACCCCCGTCGCCAGGCCACGCAGGACACGCCGGGAACGACTCCCGGTTCGTGCCCCGTCGCCTGTTCGCACCGCGCCCTCCCTGTCACCGTTACCGCCGTCACCACCAGCATGCCTGAGTCCCCGTGACGGCGCGCCCCGTGGCTCGGATGTCGGTGCACCGTGGTGTCCTGGGCCCATGGACCCCCTCACCGTGATCCTCATCCTCCTGGTGGGCGCCGCGATCGGTGCCATGATCGGCGCCATCGCCACCTTCCTGGTGATGCGCGAACGCGCCCGGGCCCTCGACCATCTGCACCGCAGCAGCGGGGACACGTCGATGATGCTGCGTCAGCTCGCCGACGAGCGCTTCGAGCGGGACGCGGCACGACGGGAAGCGACCGAGCAGGCGCGCGACGCCGTCTTGCAGCGCACCCTCTCGCCGATCTCCTCCTCCCTCGTCCAACTGGAGCGGTCGATGGCGCGCACCGAGGCTGCACGCTCGGAGGCCGACGGATCGCTGCGCGAACAGCTGCAGGAGCTCGCCCGGCGTTCCCAGGAGCTCGGTGCGGGCACGCACGCGCTCACCTCGGCGCTGCGCGCCCCGACGGCGCGTGGCCGCTGGGGTGAGGTGCAGCTGCGCCGCATCGTCGAGGCCGCCGGGATGCTTGATCACGTCGACTTCACCGAGCAGCACACCGCACGGGGGGTTTCTGGAGATGCCGCGCAGCGGCCTGATCTGGTGGTGCACCTGTCCGGGGACCGTCACGTCGTCATCGACGCGAAAGCCCCGATGGATGCCTACCTGGATGCGATGGAGGAGTCCGACCCGCAGCGGGCCCGGTCGCGGCGTGCAGCTCATGGGAAGGCGCTGCGCGGGCACGTGGAGCGCCTCGGGGCGAAGTCGTACTGGTCGGCGCTGGGCGACTCTCCGGAGTTCGTGGTGCTGTTCGTGCCGTCCGACGGGGTTCTCGCCGCGGCCCTCGAATCGGACCAGGATCTGTTGGAGCACGCCTTCACCCGCGACGTCGTGATCGCCTCCCCCGCGACCCTGGTGGCACTGTTGCGCACCGTCGCCCACACCTGGCGCACCGACTCCCTGAACCGTGACGCACGCGAGGTTCTGGAGGCAGGTCGGGAGCTTCACCACCGCCTCGCGACCATGACCTCGCACCTGGGGAAGCTCGGCCGCTCGCTCGACGCCTCGGTGTCCTCCTTCAACGACACGGTCGGATCACTGCAGTCCCGGGTCCTGGTCACCGCCCGCCGCTTCGAGGAGATGGGGCTCGTGGCCGCTGCACTGCAGCAGCCCGATCAGATCACCCGACGCTCCCGTCAGCTCGCCGCGGAGGACAATGGCGGGACCGATGCCCGCGACGGAGAGCCGACTCCCGAGGACAGCTGAGCCGGAACCAGGGCCGGCGCAGACTCCTCGGGTCCTTACGCGTGCGCGGCGCCGGAGGTCGTCTCCGTGGTCATACCGCCCGTCGGGCGCTGGCGACGGTCCGCCTCACCCTTGGTCTTCAAGTCCTGCCGCAGCTCGCGCGGCAGGGAGAACATGAGGTCCTCGGTGGCAGTGCGGACCGGCGTGACGTCGCCGTAGCCGCGCTGAGCGAGCTCGGTGACCAGCTGCTGCACCAGCACCTCGGGCACCGAAGCGCCCGAGGTGACACCGACGCTCGACACCCCGTCGAACCACTCATCTCGCAGCTCCGAGACGTTGTCGATGCGGCGGGCGTCCTTGGCGCCGGACTCCTTTGCGACCTCCATCAGGCGCACAGAGTTCGACGAATTCGGGGAGCCCACCACCAGCACCAGGTCTGCATCGGGGGCGATCTTCTTCACCGCCACCTGTCGGTTCTGGGTGGCGTAGCAGATGTCGTCGCTGGGCGGTGACGACAGGTTCGGGAACTTCTCCCGCAGTCGGTTCACCGTCTCCATCGTCTCGTCCACGGACAGGGTGGTCTGGGACAGCCACACCACCTTGTCCGGGTTGCGCACCTCGATGTTCTCCACATCGTCTGGGGAGTTCACGACCTGGACATGATCCGGGGCCTCCCCGGCGGTGCCCTCGACCTCCTCGTGGCCCTCGTGGCCCACCAGCAGGATGTCGTAGTCCTCGCGGGCGAAGCGCACCGCTTCCTTGTGCACCTTAGTGACCAGCGGGCAGGTGGCGTCGATGGTGCGCAGGTTCCGCTCCGCGGCCATCTCGCGGACCTTCGGGGAGATGCCGTGCGCGGAGAAGATGACCAGCGAGCCCTCGGGGATCTCGTCGACCTCTTTCACGAACACCGCGCCGCGTTCCTTCAGCCGGTCGACCACGAACTTGTTGTGGACGATCTCGTGGCGCACGTAGACGGTCTCGTCGTAGTGCTCCAGGGCGCGCTCGACGGCGACGACCGCGCGGTCGACGCCCGCGCAGTATCCGCGGGGCTCGGCTAGCAGGACTCGTCGGGTATTCACGCAGACCATCGTACGGATCGGGGCTGGAGACGCGCAGGACGGTGAAGCACACCTCACGGAACCTTCACTCCCCCGGGTCGTGCTCCCATCGGCCGACTCCTCCCCGCGCCCGGTTTCTCCACACGCCTGGTGCTCGCGATCTCGGATGTGGGAGGTCCGTGCCACAGTTGTCGCCATGGACGAGCAGAACCCTCGGCTACCCGCAACCGCAGCGGAGACGACCCCGGAGAACCCGTGGCCACTGCGCCTGCTGAGCGTGAAGGTCGGCGAGTACGTCGCCCGCATGTCACCCATCTGGGTGGAGGGCGAGATGGTGCAGCTGAACCGGCGCCCCGGTTCAGGGCTCGCGTTCATGACGCTGCGGGACGTGGACGTCGACATGTCCTTCTCGGTGCCGGTGCGCGAGCACGTCCTGAAGGCCCTGTCGATCGACCTGGTGCCCGGCGCGCGGGTGGTGGTGCGCGCGAAGCCAACGTTCTGGAACAAGCGCGGCAGTCTGCAACTGGAAGCCTCCGAGATCCGTCCGGTGGGGCTCGGGGAACTCCTCGCGCGGCTCGAGCACCTGCGGCGGGTCCTCACCGAAGAAGGCCTGTTCGACGCTTCCCGGAAACAGCCCCTGCCGTTCCTTCCGCGCACCGTCGGCCTGATCTGCGGGCGCCAGTCCGCCGCGGAACGCGACGTAGTCGTCAACGCCGAGCGGCGCTGGCCCGCGGTGCGATTCGCAATCCGCGAGGTCGCCGTGCAGGGCGACAAAGCTGTGCGCGAGGTCTCCGCTGCACTGCGGGAGCTCGACGCCGACGAGGACGTCGACGTCATCATCATCTCCCGCGGCGGAGGGTCGCTGGAGGATCTGCTGCCGTTCTCCGACGAGCAGCTGGTGCGGCTGGTCGCCGGAGCCGCCACCCCCATCGTCTCCGCGATCGGTCACGAGGTCGACACCCCACTGGTGGACCTCGCCGCAGACGTGCGCGCCTCCACCCCCACGGACGCCGCGAAGCGCGTGGTCCCCGACATCCGCGCCGAGATCGAGCAGATCGAACTCACCCGGTCGCGCCTGCGGACCGCCATCCGCGCGCGCCTGGAGCGCGAGCAGTCCGGCCTCGATGCCATCCGCTCCCGGCCCGTCCTCGACCGCCCGGAGACGATCCTCGCCGGCCGTGCCGACGACATCCGCTCTCGCATCCAGCTCTCCCGCACCATCGTCCGCGCCCGGCTCGACCGGGCCGATGACGAGGTCCGTCACCTCGCCCAGCAGGTGCGGGCACTTTCTCCGCTGAACACCCTGCGGCGCGGCTATGCCGTGGTGCAGCTGGCGGACGGGACCATCATCCGCGAACCCGACCAGGCTCCCGCCGGCACGGCACTGTCCGTGCGGGTAGTCGACGGCCGGTTCGGCGTGGAGCGCACCGAGCATGACCCCTGGACCCCACCGACTGTGAAGGAGACCCCATGACCCCCGCGAAGAAGACCACCCCGTCGAGCGTGACCGACGGCGAGGTGGATGTCGCCGCGGCGGACCACGAGCAGCTGCCGGAGGACATCGCGCGCCTCAGCTACGAGGAAGCGCGCGACCAGCTCGTCGAGGTGGTGCGGCGCCTGGAGGCCGGCCAGGGTGGGCTCGAGGAGTCCATCGGACAGTGGGAGCGCGGCGAGATGCTCGCCACCCGTTGTCAGCAGTGGCTCGACGGTGCGCGAGAGCGGCTCGATGACGCCGTCGCGGCCCGCGGGAAGCAGAGAGCGGACAGCTGAGCTTTGCGAGCCGGTCGATGAGTCGTGCCGCCGTGCCCTGGCGCGAGTGCTCCGCTGGCGTTGCTCCGCTGGCCGTCCTTTCGATTGTCGCGGGCGTTTTTCCCGGGAGCT
>JAUNUA010000135.1 GCA_030538435.1 Brachybacterium sp. | reverse complement strand
GCCGCGCGGGAGTTGGAGGCGCGCTGCCGCGCGGAAGTCGGCGGCGCCACGGCATTGACCAGTCGCGGTTCCATACTCACGAAGATGGAACCGCGACTGGCCAATGCTCTACAACGGGGGCTGCGGATCCGCTGTCACCGCAGCACGTCGGTCAGGCGGCGACAGCTGCGGCGCGTCGCCGCGCCCCGGTCTCCTTCAGCAGCGAGACCAGTGCCGCCGCCACGAGGGTGCCCACCACGATCGCGATCACGAATCCGAGCACGTTCTGGATGGCGAAGGCCACGAAGATGCCGCCGTGCGGTGCCTGCGAACCGACGCCGAGAGCCATGATCAGGGCGCCGGTCACCGCGCCGCCGGCCATCATGGAGGGGATCACCCGCAAGGGATCCGCCGCCGCGAAGGGAATCGCCCCTTCGGAGATGAACGCGGCGCCCAGCAGCCATGCGGTGGTGCCGTTCTCCCGCTCGACGGGGGTGTACAGCTTCCGCCGCACCACCGTGGAGAGCGCCATGGCCAGCGGCGGCACCATCCCGGCTGCCATCACGGCGGCCATGATCTGGAAGGACGCCTCGGTGCCCTGGGAGAGTCCGGCGGTCGCGAACAGGTAGGCCGCCTTGTTCACGGGTCCGCCCAGGTCGAAGCACATCATCAGTCCGAGGATCACGCCCAGCAGGATCGCCGAGGTGCCGGTCATGGAGGACAGGGTGTCCTGCAGGCCGTTCATCAGCGCCGCGAGCGGCCGGCCGAGGAACAGCAGCATCAGACCGCCAACGATCAGCGAGGTCAGCAAGGGGATGATGACCACCGGCATCAGGCCGGCGAGCCAGCGCGGCGGGTGCAGCGTGGTGAACCACAGCGCGATGAAGCCCGCGACGAGACCTGTGACGAGTCCTCCGAGGAAGCCGGCCTCGACCAGCACCGCTACGGCGCCGCCGATGAAGCCCGGGGCGATACCGGGGCGGCCGGCGAGGCCGTAGGCGATGTAGCCGGAGAGCGCGGCCACCAGGAAGCCCATGCCCAGCTGCCCGGTCGCGGTCATCACCGCTCCGAGGTACAGCAGCAGGCCAGAGCGGTCGGTCAGGGCCGTCCCCGCGTCGGTGGCGTACTCCACCTGCCCGGGCAGGTTCCACAGCGAGTGGGTGATCGCGACGTCCTGGGCGACGAAGGCGACGTCATAGCCCCCGAGGAGGAAGCCGACGGCGATCAGCAGACCGCCCGCCGCGACGAACGGGATCATGTAGGACACGCCCGTCATCACGGCCGCCTGGATGCGCCGCGGCCAAGACTGCTGAGCCTCCGTGGAGCTCGACTCGGAGGCGCCGGCGCCGGCGGGGACCCGCCGCGCGTTCGGGTCGGTGGAGGCGGCGACCGCCTCGTCGATCAGTCGCGGACCGTCGGAGATCGCCTTCTTCACCGGGTGCTCGACGATCGGGGTACCGGCAAACCGCTCCCGGCCGTTGATGTTGACATCGGCCGCGACCAGCAGTGCGGTCGCACGGGAGATCTGCTCCTCGGTGAACGGGGTGATCCCGCCGGAGCCCTGGGTCTCCACGTGCAGCTCCACGCCCTTGTCCTTGGCGGCGTTCTCCAGGGACTCCGCCGCCATGTAGGTGTGGGCGATCCCGGTGGGGCAGGAGGTGATCGCGAGGATCACCGGTGCGCCCTCACTCGACCCTGCGCCGTCCGACGCGGTCGTGCTCGTGGCGGACGGGGCCGTGCTCGCGCCAGTAGCAGCGCCGCCCGCGGCTGCGCTGCCGGCGCTCGCCGCCCCAGCCGTGCTCTCCTGCCCGGCGGCCGAAGACTCGGCGGGGGCGGGCTCGATGACGTCCATGACCAGGTCGGAGACCTGGTGGGGCTCCGTGGCGTCCCGCAGCTGCTGCAGGAACTCGGGGCGGATCAGCGCGCGAGACAGCTGCGCCAGCAGCTGCAGGTGCTGGTCGTCGGTGCCTGCGGGGGCGGCGATGCCGATGATGAGGTCGGCCGGCCCGTCGGCGGAGCCGAAGTCGACCGGCTCGGCCAGGCGCAGGAACCCCAGCGCCGCCTCGTGGACGGCGTCAGTGCGGCAGTGGGGGATCGCGAACCCTCCGGGCATGCCGGTGGCGAAGGACTCCTCCCGCTTCAGCAGGCCGGCTTCGAGGCCGTCGCGCTCGGCGCGGCCGCTTCCGGCGATCAGATCGGCCATCAGGGCGATCACCCCGGACTTGTCCGCCGGGGCGGGAACCCCCAGGCGGACCAGGTCCGGGGTCATGAGCTTCTCGGACATGATGCTCCCATCGGTGAGGCAGGACCGGGCCGGACCTGCGAGGTGGTCGGTGCCGCGCGGTGATCCGCCGGCATGCTGTTGAGGGCTACAGGGGGCGGACCAGGTCGGTGCGCGGGTGCACCTGGTCCGGGTGGGGGATGGTGGTACCGGGCAGGGACACTGCGCAGGTGCCGTAGGCGAGCGCCCGCGCGAGACGCTCCGCCGGGGACTCTCCGAGCTCGCGGCCGATCAGATAGCCCGCGGTGGCACTGTCCCCGGCCCCCACGGTGGAGACCACCGGGACGGGCTCGGAGGGGGAGTACCAGGCCTGGCCATCGGTCGCCAGCAGCCCGCCGGCACCACCGAGGGTGACCAGGACTGCGTCGACTCCGCGGGCGTGGAGTGCGAGCGCCGCGTCCCGGGCGCCGTCCAGGTCGCCGCGCGTGGCAGCCTCCTCGAGTTCGGCACCGGGGACGCCGACGATCTGCCCCAGTTCCTCGGCGTTGGGCTTCAGGAAGTGGGGGGCGGCGCTGTCCAGGGCGGCGGCAAGGGCCTCCAGTGGGGCATCGGACGTGTCGACCCCGACCCACACCCCGGACCGGCGCAGTCGGGCGACCAGGTCCACGTAGGCATCGGTGGGGATGCCCGGAGCGAGCGAGCCGGAGAGCATCACGGAGTCCCCGGGGGACGCAGCGTCCAGCAGCAGATCCTTCAGGGCGCTGACCTGGTCTGCCGCGAGGGCCGTGCCGGGCTCGTTGATCTTCGTGGTGGTGCCCGGAGGCGAGACGACTGTCAGGTTGGTGCGGACGGGGCCGCTCATCGTGGCAGTGCGGTGGGGGATGCCGGCGGCGGCGAGCAGGTCGAGCATGGGGTCGTCCGCTGCGGCGGGCAGCACGGCGAGGGTGTCCTGTCCGGCGCGGTGGGCCCCGAGGGCGACATTGATGCCCTTGCCGCCCACCTGGGTGCTATCGGCGGTGATGCGATGGACGCCGCCCGGCACCAGGGGGGCAGTGAGCTCGACGGTGCGATCCAGGGAGGGGTTCGCGGTGAAAGTGATGATCATGCGGTGAGGACCTCGATCCCGGCGTCGGTCATGCTCTGCTGAAGGGGGGCGGGCAGGGGTGCGTCGGTGACCAGGGCGTCGATCTCGCGGAGAACGGCGAAGGTCACCAGGTGCTGGGCGCCCACCTTGGTGGAGTCGGCGAGCACGACCCGCAGGCCGGCCTGTTCGACCATCGCGTGCTTGACGGCTGCTTCCTCGGGGTCCGGAGTGGTGAACCCGTCCGCGGTGAGGCCGTTGCACCCCAGGAACACGACGGCGGGCCGCAGGCGACGCACGGCCTGGACCGTGTCCGCTCCGACGGCCGCTTGGGTGGTCCCGCGCAGGCGCCCGGGCAGGATCCGCACCTCGAGATCGTGGTGCGCGAGGGCTGCCTGCGCAATGGCGGGGGAGTTGGTGAGGACGGTGCCGGTGCGTCCGTCCAGGTGGGGGATGAGTTCGGCAGTGGTGGTGCCGGCGTCGATCAGAATGCCGGCGCTCGCGTCACGGGGCAGCAGGCGGGCAGCTGCACCTGCGATCCGGCGTTTGGCGTCGGTGTTCGTGGCGGCGCGGGTCGGCAGGTCGGGCTCGAGCACGGCGGTGCGACGGGCGATGGCGCCCCCGTGGACACGCACCAGGAGATCCCGTTCGGCCATCTGGTCGAGGTCACGACGGATCGTCTCCGGCACCACGGTGAACTCCGTGGCGAGATCGGCGACCGCGACGCGACCGGCACGGTTCACCGTGTCGAGGATCTTGGCGTGTCGTTGTTGTGCGTACATCGCGTCCCCTGCGTCGTCGTAGGTGCGGTATCATCACCACATAAAGCCACACTAAACCACAGAGTCGGGCATGACAAGGGGGTGATCGTGCAAGATTCAGGGTGGGATCGCGTGGGTTGCGGACGATCTCGCGGTGATCACGCCGTCGACACGGAAGCGGCGCCCCCGCGCGGCCACCGAACGGCACCGCACCGCCGGGTAGCGCGCGTCGCCCCCGGGAACCGCCGTTTCGAGGCTGTGCGCTGGGGAGATGCTCGCTCGGGCCAGTGCCCGCCGTTACAGTGGAGCAGGCCCAGGGCCGCCCCGGGGTCGCCGCTTGACGTCCCGGACCCCGAGGAGAGCCGTGAACGCCCCCCGAGATCGACGATCCCCAGAGCCCCCTCCACCCGGTTCCAGCGAGGCCGACCCGCCCTCGGGGGCAGTGCGGTCCCGCGGTCGCTCAGCTCGCCGGCGAGCCGGGAAGTTCCTGCGGGAGGTGAACTACCCCCACAGCATCCACCCGGCACTCGTCCCCGGGGTCTCCATCGAGGACCAGAAGGTCCGCTACGGCATCGACAAGGTCGTCCTCGCGATCGTCGGCGCCCTCATCGTCGGTTTCGTGATCTGGGGCATCTGGGCTCCCGACACCGTCTTCGAGGTCTCCGGCACCGCTCTCGGCTGGGTGATGGAGAACCTGGGCTGGGTCTTCAACGTCCTCGCCATCGGGATGGTCATCCTGCTGGTCGTCATCGCCTTCTCGCACTACGGGAAGATCACCCTCGGCCTGGACGGGGAGAAGCCGGAATACTCCACGCTGAGCTGGGCGGCGATGCTGTTCGCCGCCGGCATCGGCATCGGCATCATCTTCTTCGGCCCCTACGAGCCGCTCTTCTACTACCTCGCGCCGCGACCCGACGCCCCCTACGACGCCAACACCGCCGAGGCCGTCCGCGGGGCGATGGCCCAGGCCACCCTCCACTGGGGAGTGAACGCGTGGGCGATCTACGCGATCGTCGGCCTCGCGGTCGCCTACGTGTCCTTCCGTCGTGGGCGGGTGCCCCTGATGAGCTCCATCCTCACTCCGCTGTGGGGAGGGGACTCCAGCTCCGCTGGTGCGCGCCTCATCGACGGCCTCGCGATCATCGCCACCCTGTTCGGCACCGCCGCGTCACTGGGCATCGGCGCCCAGCAGATCGCCCGCGGCACGGAGATCGTCACCGGCATCGGACCGCTCGGCAACAGTCTGGCCATCGGCATCATCGTGGTGCTCACGATCGGCACCATCGCCTCGGCGGTCTCCGGGGTGGCCCGCGGCATCCGCGTCCTGTCCAACATCAACATGGTGCTGTCCATCGGCATCGCGCTGCTGTTCTTCGTGGTCGGTCCGACGGTCTTCCTGCTGAATGTCATCCCGGGTGTCATCGTCGAATACGTCGCGACGATGCCCCAGATGCTGTCCGCGAACATGGCCGACAGCGAGGAGATGACCTCGTTCCTGTCCAGCTGGACCACGTTCTACTGGGCGTGGTGGGTGAGCTGGGCGCCGTTCGTCGGGGTGTTCGTCGCGAAGATCTCCCGCGGCCGCACGATCCGCCAGTTCATCCTCGGAGTGCTGCTGATTCCCTCCTCGATCATCGTCAGCGCCTTTGCGATCCTCGGTGGCACCTCGATCTGGCTGCAGCGTCAGGCCTCGACGTTCGACGAGGACGGTGCCCTCACGGGCGTCGACGCGAACAGCGCGATCGCGCCCGACGGCACTGTCGACTCCCTGCCGCTGCCGGCCGAGATCTTCTACCGCGTCCTGGACCTGCTGCCCGGCGCGGGCGTCATCGCCCCGGCGATCATCGTGGTCCTGGCGATCTTCTTCATCACCACCGCCGACTCCGCGTCGCTGGTGAACTCCCAGCTCTCCCAGCGCGGCAACCCCAACCCCAACCGCCTGGTCACGGCGTTCTGGGTGCTGTGTATGGCGGGAATCGCCAGCGTCATCCTGCTGTTCGGCGACGAGAACGCGCTGCAGGGTCTGCAGAACCTGATCGTGGTGACGGCGCTACCGTTCGCGGTGATCCTGGTGCTGATGGCGATCGCGCTGGTCAAGGAACTGCGCAACGACCCGCAAGCGATCCGCCAGCGCTACGGTGAGACAGCCATGGCCAGCGCCGTCACCCGCGGCGTCACCGAGTACGGCGATGACTTCGCGCTCGCCGTCGAGCGTGCCCCCTCCGAGGACCTCTCCGCGGGGGCGGGCTTCGACTCCACGGCCGACGAGGTCACCGACTGGTACGTCCGGCGCGACGAGGACGGCAACGTGGTCGAGTACGACTACGAGACCGGCGAGTACCTCGGGGACGAGCCGGCGGCGGTGTCCGCGGAGGAAGAAGAGGCGAAGGCGCTGCGCGGGACCGAGAGCGCGGGCGAGGGTGCGGAGCCGCCCCGCATCTGAGTCGCCGCGACGACGACTGCGCCCCCGACGATCCGTCGTCGGGGGCGCAGTCATCTGCTGGGAGTGTGGTCAGCGGACCTCGAGGGTCGCCGGCGTGCTCATCCGGTGGCGACGATCG
>JAUNUA010000134.1 GCA_030538435.1 Brachybacterium sp. | reverse complement strand
CTGGACGACGCGGCCTGAGGAGCCGGGAGAAGGCCCGTCATCAGCAGCATCCCCCTCGCTGATCTCCTCCCCGCTCATCCTTCGCGAGTTCGTCGATCAGCAGTTGGCCTCATCGAGGGTGAGGCGACCGGGGTGCGTGTAGACGTTCATGCGCCCGTCTCCGTCCTCGCGTCCGCGGAGGAACCCGATGAGGGTCATGCCGACGTCCTCCGCCGTCTCCACCGCGAGGGAGCTGGCGGCGGAGACGCAGGCGAGAACAGGAATCCCCGCCATGTACGCCTTCTGCACGATCTCGAAGCTCGCACGGGAGGAGACCAGCAGGAACGAGTCGCTGAGCGGCAGCCGGTCCTCAAGCAGCGCCCACCCGATCACCTTGTCGACCGCGTTGTGCCGGCCCACATCCTCCCGCTGCGCCAGGATCTCCCCGTCCCGGGTGACGAGCGCGGCCCCGTGGATCCCTCCGGTGCGGTGGAATGCGGCCTGTCCGGCGTCGAACGCACGCTGCGCGAAGAACAGCACCTCCGGGGCTATCCGCCACTCCTCCCCGAGGGTGTACCGACCGCGGGTGCGGACCGCGTCGATGCTGGCCGTGCCGCACACCCCGCAGGCGGAGCTGGTGACGAAGGTCCGCATCGAGATCGGGGCTATCGGGAGCCCGCGGGTGGTCACGTCCATGACGTTGTAGGTGTTCTCTGCGAGGCCGCTCTCCCCGGTGACGACCGCGCCATCGCAGTAGCGGGCCTCGGCTACGTCCTCGCGGTGACGCAGATACCCCTCGGCATGGAGCAGTCCGTGGATGAGCTCCACGTCGTTGCCGGGGGTGCGCATGGTCATCGACAGCGGCTCGCCGTTCAGGCGGATGTCCAGCGGTTCCTCCACGGCGACGTGGTCGCCCTTGCGGCCGGAGTACAGCTTCCCGTCGCGGATCCGGACGGTCGTGATGCGTCGCCCGTCGGTCACTCTGCCCATGGACCCGAGCCTAGATCCTCAGGCCCCGTGACGCCGCGGACCGAGCCCGGGCTCAGCCAACCTGGGCAGGCCGCACCGTGTGCTCGTGCTCCTCGTCCTCGGGCGAGCGCTCCTCCCGGAACTCGACCATCCCGTCCAGCAGCCACCGCACCAGGTAGTCGGCGAACGAGGCGCGCGGCGCGATCCGCCACTCCTCCTCGGCGCTGCGCACCAGGATCACGGGCACCACGCCGATCTGCGTAACCGCGGCGCTGCCCGCGGCGAACACCCGGGGGTGCAGGTCCAGCTGGCAGCCCTTCTCCAGGACGGCCCGGGCGCTCGGTCCGCGCAGCACGAGGGTGGTGCGGTTCGCGGAGAGGTCGACGGCCTGGCCGGGAATGCCGTCGAGAGCTTCCTGCAGCGGGCGCGCGTCCTCGGGCCGCTGCGGTGAGGAGACGTCGATCAGCAGGAATTCATCGGGCGCCATCCATACGATGTGCCGCCCGGCGACATCTCCGGTCACCTCCCCGGCGCGGGTCGGCAGGTCCACGCCCGCGGCAGCGGCGAGCGCATCGGCCGATGGCGATCCGGGGACCGCGCGCAGACCCACCTGCAGGGCGAAGGGATGCTCGGTGAGCTCCACGCCCCGCGGGCCGCTGCTGGACCCCTCCCGCATCGCCCCGGCGAGATGTGCGGCGGGGGCGAGGCGGAGCGCATCGGCGTCGGTCGTGGCGCCGGATCCGGGGCCGGCGCTGGTCGGGCTCTGGGGGGTCTCAGCCATCACGACGTGCTCCTTCGGGGTCGACCAGGATCGGTGAGGTGATCTCCACGTCCACCAGCCTGCCGTCCTGGGGGGACTGGATGATCTGGCCGATGCGGTCGCGGCCACCCTCGATGAGGGCCAGACCGAACGGCCGTTCCAGCTCCGCGGACAGGTAGGAGGAGGTGACCCAGCCGATCATCGGCACCGGTCCCTCGTCCGGGGTGACGGGGGTGCCGTGCTCGACGAGCTGGGCGCCCTCCTCCAGGCGCGTCGTCCGGTCCGTCGGCAGCACCCCCACCAGGTGCTTGCGGTTCTCGCGGAGGTTGTCGGGCCGGTCGTAGGAGCGCTTGCCGATGAAGTCCTTCTTGCGCGTCGAGACGATCCACTCCATGCCCGCGTCCTGCGGGGTGACGGTGCCATCGGTGTCCTGACCGACGATGATCAGGCCCTTCTCGGCGCGCAGCACGTGCATGGTCTCCGTGCCGTACGGGGTGATACCGAACTCCTCCCCCGCCGCAACGACCAGCTCCCAGGCCGCGAGGCCACAGAACGCATCGACGTTGATCTCGAAGGCGAGCTCCCCGGAGAAGGAGATCCGCGGGATCCTCGCCGGGATGCCGTTCGTGAGGACGGTGTCCCGGAACTCCATGAAGCCGAACGCGTCATTGCTGACGTCGAGGTCGGGGGCGACCTTCGCAATCACGTCCCGGGAACGGGGGCCCGCCACGGTGATCGTCGACCACTGCTCGGTCACCGACGTCATCGAGACGTCCAGCTCCGGCCATTCGGTCTGGTGCCACTCCTCGAGCCAGTCCAGGACGCCTGCGGCGCCGCCGGTGGTGGTGGTCATGAAGAAGTGGTCCTCGGCGAGGCGCAGGGTGACACCGTCGTCGAAGATCATGCCGTCCGCGTGGCACATCACCCCGTACCGGCCCTTGCCAACAGCGAGCTTGAGGAACCCGTTGGTGTAGATGCGGTTCAGGAACGTGGCGGCGTCGGCCCCGCGGATGTCGATCTTCCCGAGGGTGCTGCCGTCCATGATGCCGACGGAGGTGCGCACCGCGGCGCATTCGCGCAGCACAGCCTCGTCCATGGTCTCGTCGGCCTCGGGGTAGTACCAGGGGCGCTTCCACTGCCCGACGTCCTCCCAGGCCGCGCCCCGGGCCAAGTGCCAGGGATGGATCGCGGTGATGCGGGCGGCGTCGAACAGGTCCCCGCGGCGACGACCGGCGAGCGCCACGAAGGACACCGGGGCATAGGGGGCGCGGAACGTGGTGGTGCCGATCCCGCCGATATCCGTTTCGTTCAGCACAGTCGCCATCACACCGATCGCGGTGACGCCGGAGGTCTTGCCCTGGTCGGCGGCGGTGGAGATCGAGGTGTAGCGCTTGACGTGCTCCACGGAACGCAGTCCCGCGCCGACGGCGCGCAGCACGTCGCGGACGCTCTGGTCGCGCTGGAGATCGACGACGTGCTCCCGCCATGCCTCCGGGTCGACGTCCTCCCCGCGGACGGGACCGGAGGTGGGACTCGGGACGAGCCACAGCGCCCGGGTCTCTCCCGCGGGCGGTTCCTCCCCGGCCGATGGGAGCTGCGGGTCGACGTCGTGACCGGCGGCGCGCGCGGCCGCTGCTCCGGCCTCGGCGCCCTGGGCGAGGGCCTCGCCGAGGGTGCGGGCGCCGAGGACGCCGCCGGCGAGGTGCTGGTCGCGGACCGGTTCGAGCGGCACGAAGGCCGCGAGGTCCGCATCGAAGCCGATGCGACCCTGCCGCTGGGAATGCAGGTGCACCAGCGGGAACGTGCCGCCGGAGACCGCGAGCAGGTCGGTGGGGATGGTCTCGACGTCCCCTGCGATCTCCCCGTCGGCGTCGAGGGGGGCGACGTCGATGGCGGTGAGCCGGTCGCCCTCTCCCCCGCCGGTGGTGCCGACCACGGCGGCGCCGTAGCGGACGTCGACACCGGTGGCGTCGGCAACGGCCCGAGCATGCGGGCTCGGCTCGGTGCGCGCGTCGAGGACGACAGCGATCTCGACGCCGGCGTCCTGGAGGTCCGCGACGAGGTCCCAGGCCGTGTCGTTCGTGGTGAAGACGCTGACGCGGCGACCCGGGGCGACGGCGTACCGGTTCAGGTAGGTGCGGGCTGCGGCGGCGAGCATCACGCCCGGACGGTCGTTGCCGGCGAACACGATGGGGCGGTCCATCGCGCCGGGGCTGAGAACCACCTGCGCGGCGCGGATGTGCCAGACGCGCTGGCGTGAGACCCCGGGGCGGTCGGCGGCGGGCAGGGCGTCCGTGCGGTGCTGCACGGCGACGATGTAGTTGGCGTCGTAGCTGCCGAAGACGGTGGTGCGCGGCAGGTAGGTGACGTCCTCCGTCCGGCGCAGCTCGGCGATGGTGGCATCGGCCCATGCCATCGCGTCCTCACCGTCGATCCGCTCGGCGCGTCCGGAGAGCAGGGAGCCGCCGGCGATCGCCTGGTCGTCCAGCAGCATCACCCGCGCGCCGCTCGAGGCGGCCGTGCGAGCAGCGGTGAGGCCGGCGGGACCGGCCCCGACGACGAGCACGTCGGTGTGCACGTGCACGTGGTCGTACAGGTCCTCATCGTCCCGCGGGTCGAGGACGCCGAGCCCGGAGAGGAACTGCGCGTCGATGCCGTCGGTGACTTCGACGGTGGTGGCGGGCAGCATCGATTCGTCCACGCTGGAGCGGGCACCGGCGCGGACGGTGACCAGGGCGTTCGGCTCCTCGACGCCGGCGGCGACGATTCCCCGTGGCCGATCGAGATAGGTCGAGGCGCCGCAGGAGATCCGGCCGCTGGCGAGCCAGGCACTGGCGAGGGTGTCCCCGGCGAGCGCGGGGAGTTCGACCCCGTCGAGGTGGGCGGTGCGGGGTCGCTGGCGGTCGATGCCGTGGCCGGGGCTGCGGGCGGCGTCCAGGCGGGCGGTAGCGCTCTCGGTCATCGCTGGCTCCCGTTGTCGTGGCCGGTGGGGTGGGTGTCGTCGGCGCGGTCCGTCAGGGGTTCGTGGGCATCCGCGGCGGCGGCACGGTCGGGATCGGCGGCATCGGTTGCGGTTGCGGCCCCGCGGCCGGGCTGGTTCTCGTCGTCGGGCAGGGCGGGGGGCTCCGCGCCGAGGGGGTAGACCGCGAGGAACTCGTAGGTGCGGGTGTCCCGCACGGCGTTGAACCACTTGCGGCAGCCGACGGCGTGCTGCCAGCGCTCGGCGAAGGGTCCCTTGGGGTTCTCCCGGTAGAACAGGAACTCGCCCCAGGCGCGGTCATCGAGAGCGGCGGGGTCCTCGGGGTAGGCGACGTGCGCCTGGCCCCCGTAGTGGAACTCCACTTCGTTGCGGGGTCCGCAGTGCGGGCAGTCGATCAGCAGCATCGGTTCTCTCCGCTCAGTGGGCCACGGCGGCGGCGCCGTGTTCGTCGATGAGGTGTCCGGTCTCGAAGCGGTCCAGGGCGAAGCCGCGGTTCAGCTCGTGCGGTTCGTCGTGGGCGATGGTGTGGGCGTAGGTGAAGCCGGAGGCGGGGGTGCCCTTGAAGCCGCCGGTTCCCCAGCCGCCATTGACGTAGAGCTGGTCGATGGGGGTGCGGGAGATGATCGGGGAGGCGTCCGGGGTGACGTCCACGATCCCGCCCCAGGTGCGGATGAGGTGGGCGCGGGCGAAGATCGGGAACAGCTCGACGGCGGCCGCCATCTGCTCCTCGATGACGTGGAAGCTGCCCCGCTGCCCGTACCCGGTGTAGGGGTCGACGCCCGCGCCCATCACCAGTTCGCCCTTGTGGGCCTGGGACACGTAGACGTGGACGTGGTTGCTCATCACGACGGTGGGGTGGACCGGCTCGAACAGCTCACTGACGAGGGCCTGGAGGGGGTGGGACTGGATGGGCAGGCGCAGTCCCGCCATCTCGGCGACCACCGAGGAGTGCCCGGCGGCGGCGAGCGCCACCTTCCCCGCGGCGATCGGGCCGCGGCTGGTCTGCACCCCCACGACACGGTCCCCGTGCACGTCGATGCCGGTGACCTCGCAGTTCTGGATGATGTCCACACCCAGCTCGTCGGCCTTGCGGGCGAGCGCCCAGGCGACGTGGTCGTGCTTGGCGATGCCGGCGCGCGGCTGGTAGGTCGCTCCCATCACCGGGTAGCGGATGTCCTGGGAGGTGTTGAGGATCGGGCAGATCTCCCGCACCTGATCGGGGTCGAGCCATTCCCCGTCGACGCCGTTCAGCTGGTTCGCGCGGACGCGGCGGACGGACTCGCGGACATCGCCCAGGGTGTGGGCGAGGTTCAGGACGCCTCGCTGGCTGAACAGGAAGTCGTACTCGAGTTCGTCGGGCAGCTCCTCCCAGAGCTTCAGCGAGGTCTCGTAGATCGCGGCGGACTCGTCCCACAGGTAGTTCGAGCGGATGATCGCGGTGTTGCGGGCCATGTTCCCGCCGGCAAGCCAGCCGCGCTCGAGGACGGCGACATTGGTGATGCCGTGGCGGGAGGCGAGGTAGTACGCCGTGGCGAGCCCATGCCCTCCCCCGCCGACGATGACGACGTCGTACCCGGGTTTCGGGTCAGGGTTGCGCCACAGGAATGAGGGGTGCTCCGGGAGCAGGTCGGCCATGGCGGCCTCCTCGTCGAGACGATGCGGGCGACTGATATATCACTGCGCGGTTTACGATATGGGCGGCGGCCGTCGGGTGTCAATGCTCAGTACCCGGGCGGACGGGGCCGACAGCACGTCCTCGCGGGTCGCCGGCGACATCGCCCGTCGGCATCCGCCGTCGGGGCCGGATCAGAAGGGGAGCGCGCATGGTGGGATCTGTGGACCAGGCGGCATCACCGGCGCCCGCCTCGCCGCTGTCGCAGCAGGCGTACGAGACGCTGCGGGACCGGTTGATCCTGTTGGACATCGCGCCCGGGGACCCGATCCA
>JAUNUA010000133.1 GCA_030538435.1 Brachybacterium sp. | reverse complement strand
GACCGCACCGGCGACGCCGGTTGGACCATCACCGTCCGCAAGGGCGCCTGAGCCGAGCCCCCTGTCCGCGTCCCGGTAACGCGCCCCGGTCCCGCACCGACCGCGCGGGACCGGGGCGCACGGCCCCTGCCGGTACCCTGCTGGGGTGTCTTCCGCTCCCGACGCCCCCGAGGCCCTCGACCTGCCCGGCGTGCCCGCCCCCGATGAGGCGACCACCGCCCCCGTCGACCCCGACCACCCGCACCCCGGGCAGTGGCGCCTCGTCCACGTGCAGGTCTCCAACTGGGGGACCTTCCACGGCACCCACGACCTCGAGATCTCACCCAAGGGCTACTTCCTCACCGGTGGTCCCGGCACCGGGAAATCGACCCTGCTGGACGCGATCAGCGCTCTTCTCACCCCGCCGCGCACCCTGACGTTCAACGCGGCTGCCTCCGACGCCGGCCCCACCCGCTCGAAGAACCGCCGCACCATCGCCTCCTATGTGCGGGGCGCCTGGGCAATGCACTACGACCCGGCCACCGGGGAGTTCAGTCAGGAGGTGCTGCGCTCCACCTCCACCCTCTCCGTCGTCACACTCCGGTTCCGCGACGGCGAAGGGGGCCTGCTCCAGCTCAGCCGCCTGATGCTCCTTCAGTCCGGGCACCGCGCCGATTCCGACGTCAAGAGCCTGTACGTCATCGCCCGCACCCCGCTGGACGCCACCGATCTGCGACCCTTCGTCGGCACCCAGATTGAGGCGCGCGCCCTCGAGCAGGCGCACGAGGGCACCGAGACCTTCCGCCAGTTCCGCGAGTACCGTGCCCGATTCAGCCAGCTGCTCGGCATCCCCGACGAGAAAGCCCTGCAGCTGCTCCACAAGATCCAGTCCGCCAAGGAGCTGGGCGATGTCACCCAGCTGCTGCGCACCTACATGCTGGACGAACCCCGCACCTTCGATCTCGCCGACCAGGCGCTCGCCAACTTCCACAACCTCTCCGAAGTGCACCAGGCGCTGATCACCGCGCGCGAGCAGCGGGACGTGCTGCGGACCCTCCGTGAGGCCCACGAGGGCTGGGTGCAGATGCGCGAGCGAGGCGGTCAGCTCGTGGACCGTCGGGCCGACATCGACCTGTATGCCGCCCAGCACCTGGTGCGGCTGCTCGCCGGGGAGGAGGACCGCCTGCAGCTGGACCGCGATCGCGCCGAGGCCCAGCAGCGCCGTCTCACCCGGGACATCGCCGAGGCACGCGGTGACCTCGCCCAGCTCAAAGAGCAGCGCTCCCGCGCCGGCGGCGGCGAGATCGACGACTGGAAGCAGCAGATCGCTGGCCTGGAGGTGGAGCGCGACCGGCGCAAGGAGCGCGCCACCGAGTTCGCGACCCAACTCGCCACCGTCGACCTGCGCACCCCCATCAGCGAGGACCTGTTCCTGGCCACCCAGCGGCAGGTCACCGAGCTGCGCCGCACGCTGGAGACCGAGGAGAAGCAGACCGAGCAGGCCCGCTGGGACGCCGAGGCGACGGTGCGCCGTGAAACCGAACGCCTGCAGCAGACCACAGAGGAGCTGCGTTCGCTGAGCTCCCGCGCCTCGAACCTCCACTCCGAGGACGTCGCGCTGCGCGACCACATCGCCGCCGAGGTGGGCCTGGCCCCCACCTCGCTGCCTTTCGCCGCAGAACTGCTGCAGGTGCGAGACGGTGAGGAGGACTGGACCGCCGCCGCCGAGCAGGCCCTGCGCGGACTCGCTCGCTCCATCCTGGTGCCCGACAGGGTCTACCGCGAGGTCGCCACCGTCATCGACCGCACGAAGCTGCGGCGCCGCATCTCCTACAACCGCATCCGCACCGACCTGCGCCAACCCACCCGCGCCGTCGACGAGCGCACCCTCGCCGCGAAACTCGACGTCAAGGACGGGGAGTTCCACACCTGGCTCACCCACGAGATCGCCTCCCGCATGGACTACACCTGCGCGGAGAGCCTCGAGGAGTTCACCCGGCTGCCGCGCGCCGTCCTGCGCTCCGGCCAGATCAAGCACTCCGCCGCCCGACACGAGAAGAACGCCGATCGCTTCATCAACGACCGCACCCAGTGGGTGCTCGGCTTCGACAACCGCGCCAAGCGCACCCACTTCGAGACGGAGCGCACCCGCGCCGAACAAGCACTCTTCGAGGCACAGGCCCGGCGCCGGGATGTCGAGACCGACATCGCCCGGCGCCGCGAGAGCCTTTTCGCGCTGCAGGCCATCAGCGCAGTCACCTGGGAGGACATCGACGCCGCCACCGTCGCGCGGCGCATCGCGAACCTCCGCGACATGGTCCGCGCCGCCGAGCAGGGCTCCGAGGCCCTCACCGAGCTCACCCGCCAGATCGACGACGTCGAGCAGTCCCTCGCCGACGCCGACCAGGAGCTGCTCGAGGTGGTCCAAAGCCTCGGCAAACTCACCGAGCAGTCCGAGCGCGCCGCGGAGCGCCTCACCGCGGCCCGAGTCAGCGTCGAGGCCCGCGAGCTCGACCCCGCGGTCGAACAAGAGCTCGCCGAGCGCTTCACCGCGATCTCCCCCAGCATCGTGCTGGCCACCATCGACCAGGTGACCAAGGACGCCGCCGCGACCCTCGACGCGGAACTGATGGACCTCACGCGGCGAACCTCCCGCGCGGAGGAGGACATGCGTACCGCCATGCGGGAATTCACCCGGCGCTGGCCCGCGGAGGCGGGGGACACCGACACCTCGCTGGACGCGGCCGGTGACCACCTCGCGATCCTCGCCCGTATCGAAGAGGAGAAGCTCCCGGAGGTCGAGGACCGCTTCTTCGAGTTCTTCACCGGCAACACCCTCGGGGACGTGCAGGCGCTCGCTACCGCCATCGCCCGCGAACCGGCGGAGATCCGCAAGCGGCTGGAGCGGATCAACGCCTTGCTCGCCCAGGTCGAGTTCCACCGCGGCCGCTACCTGCAGCTCTCCATGCGGCCGGTGCACCTCGCGGCGCTCGACGAGTTCAAGCAGGCGCTCGCCGAGGCCACCGGTGACATCGTCGAGAACGACGTCACGCGGGACCGGGAAAAAGCCGAGGAGCGATTCCTCTCGCTGCGCCACCTGATGGAGCTGATCGGCCGCGCCCGCACGCAGGACGACCTGACCTCCCGGGCGATGCTGGACGTGCGCCGCCACGTGCACTTCCACGCCGAGGAGGTCGACGCCGAAGGGCAGGTCGTCCACGCCCACGAGTCCGGTGGCCCCCTCTCGGGCGGGCAGAACGAGCGCCTCACCACGTTCTGCCTGGCCGCTGCCCTGCGCTACCAGCTCGCCGGGACCGGGATCGACGTCCCCAGGTACGCCCCGATCATCATCGACGAAGCGTTCTCCAAGGGCGCGGGGAAGTTCATCACCGCCGCCATGGAATCCTTCCGCCACTTCGGCTTCCAGGTGGTGCTCGCCAACCCCGGCAAGAACCCGCAGGCGCTCGCCCCGTTCATCGGTGGCGTCGGTGTGGTCGCGATCCGTGACGACCGCTTCTCCAGCGTCGCCCCGATCGAGTTCGTCCCCGCCGAGTGATGCAGATGCCGCGCCGGGTGGCAGTCGTCGACCCGCCCCCGCGGTGTCGGCTGCCTCAGCCGAGGATGCGGGCCAGAGCCTCCAGCGGGATGGGGGCCCAGTCGGGCCGGTTCCGCGTCTCGTACAGCGCCTCGTAAACCGCCTTGTCCGCCTCGAACGCTGCCAAGAGCATCCGGAACGCCGAGTCCTCCGGGTCGATCCCCGCCGCGCGCACGTACCCGTCCATGAACGCCTCGCGGGCCGAGGCCGCCCATGCGCCGGCGTCCGAGTCGTGCTCCAGGCGCACCGCTCCGGCGACGTAGTCGAGGCTGCGGAGCATCCCCGCGACATCCCGGATCGGGCAGTCCGGCAGGACCCGCTCGGCCAGCGGCCGCATCGGCTCCCCTTCGAAGTCCAGCAGCACCCAGCCGCGCCCCGGCACCGCCAGCACCTGCCCCAGGTGGTAGTCGCCGTGGATGCGCTGCAGGGGAGGCCAGGCGACACTCGCCGCCGACCGGATGATCTGCGCGAACCGGTCCGCGGACGCGTCGACCTCCGCGACCTCGGCACGGGCCTCCTCGAGCCGCGCCAGCATCGAGGAGATGATCCGTTCGCGCTCCTCGCCCGACGGGGCGGTCGTCTCCATCTGGGCCGCGAGCACGGCGTGGACCTGCGCGGTCGCCTCGCCGAGCTCCCGCGCCCCAGCGGAGAAATCCTTCCCGGCGACGGCGTCGCGCAGCGCCACCCTCCAGGCGTCCTCGACCCCGGGGAAGAACTGCTGGATGACGATCGCGTGACCGTGCAGCGCCCCATCGGCCTCGTGATCGCTGTCCCCGTCCCCGGCAGCCCAGCGCACGCGCGCCGCACCGATCATCGGGGCCACCTGGGCGCTGCCGGCGGCGGCGAGCGTCCCCTGCACCACCACGTCGGGGTTCTCCCCCTCCTGGAGCACGCGGAACAGTTTCGCGATCACGGCGGGCTGGTCGGCGAACTCCAGGATCATCGAGGTGTTCGACTGCTCCCCGGCGAGGATCCGCGACCGGACGGGAGCGGCCCGCAGGTCCACCTCGATCGTCGGGGCCGCATCTCCCTCAAGCAGGAACGTGCCCTGGGCGATGCGGGCGGTGTCCGTGACGACCGCCAGCAGCGCAGCCCGCCCCGCGGGATGGCGCGCCGCATCCAGCACCCGCACCGCGGTCCCGTCCACGGTGACCACCGCGATCTCGGCGCCCTCCTCCCGGGCACCGTCCGCGGCGTTGTCCGTCTCCACCGGTTCCAGCACCAGCGGCACCTGGAGATCGGCCAGAGTGCGGCCCGCGGCATCGCACCGCCGGACAATGAGGTCGACCACGCGCGGCACACCGTCGGTCAGGTCAGCCCGGTCGGTGAGGCGCAGCTGCTGACCGCCCTCCAGGGTTCCGGGGAACCAGCGCTGCCGCGGGAGCCACGACGCCAGCTGACCGACGAACTCCGCAGCGTCGAGTACCCGGTCCGTCGTCGGAAGGGCAGCGGGGGTGGGGCCGGTCGCGTCCATGCCCCCAGGATAGGGGCTTCGGCGGCTGGTACCGTGACCGCGTGACGGCCCTGGCGATCCCGTGGGAGCGCGCGGCGGACGCGCGCGCGACCGCGACGCTGTGGGCCCTCGTTCTCGCCCTGGCCCTCGGCCCCCTGCTCCTCGCCCCCACGGCGCACGCCGAGGATGGTGAGGGCCCGCAGATCAGCGACCACCAGGTGCGCGTCGCGGAGGGTGCCTCCGCCACCGTGGACCTGCTCGACGGGTCCGACGGGGCCCAGGCAGGTACCGCGCGGCTGCGCATCGACGGACTCCCCGGCGGCACGGTCGTGACCGAGGACGGCCGCAGCGTCACCGTCCCCGGGGAGGGCTCCTGGTCCGTCGTCGGCGACGTCGCGACCTTCACCCCCACCGGGCCGCGGTTGGACACGCAGCCATCGCCGATCCAATACGAGGCCCTCGACGGGAGCGGCATCCGGTCCACTCCGGCGACGATCACCGTCAGCGTCCCCCTCGTCCCGGACCTGACACGCGCCTCCGCCTACGGTGACCCCGCGACGTTCGACGTCATCGAGGGCGCGCAGCACATCGAGCGGGAATCCCTGCACCTGGTGCCGATCGACGGGCTCGACACCGCGGAGATCTCCGAGGACGGTCTGCGGGCCCAGGTACCCGAGCAGGGACAGTGGGAGCTCGACCCGGCCACCGGCAGCGCTGTTTTCACCCCCGTGTCCGAGCAGGTGCAGCAGGTGACCCCGATAGGGGTTCGCGGCGCGGACGAGAACGGTGTCCGCAGCGGCACCGCCCTGCTCTCCGTCGGCTACCCGATGCTGGCAGCCCAGTACGCGGCCGGGGCAGAGGGGGAGATCCTCTATATCGACCCGATGAACGCCTCCCGGAACATCCGCGCCGATTCCCTGCGCTTCGGCGGGGAGGGGCTCCCCGACGGCGCGGAGCTCGCCGAGGACGGCCTCAGCGTGCTGGTCGCAGACGAAGGCACCTGGGAGCTCGACGCGGAGACCCGCATCGTCAGCTTCACGCCGTTCGCGGGCCTGGAGGGGTCCCCGCAACCCGTACCGATCACCGGCACCGGCCTGTACTCCACCGCGACGACCTCCACGTCGCTGTACGCCCAGTACGCCGACCAGGTGCCGACCCTGCAGGACGACGAGGCCCGGGGCCCTGTCGGCACCCCGATCTACCTCGACGCGCTGGCCAACGACCAGCCCGCGCGAGCGTCGCGGCCCCTGGAGCCCTCGACCCTGCAGATCCGCTCGCCGCTCGCCAGCAACACCACCGAACTGGTCGAGGGTGCGGGGACCCGCCTGGTGATCCCGGGGGAGGGGGAGTACACGGCCGCCCCTACCGGGGTGATCTCCTTCCGCCCCCTCCCCGGATTCCGCGGAGCGGCCACCCCGATCGAGTACGACGTCCAGGACTCCTCGGGCATGATCGTCGGCGCCACCGCGTACTTCGTGGTGGACCCCCTGATGACGACCACCGGCGCCAGCGGCTCGGAAGTCTCCGGCATCAACACCCTGCTGGCAGGCCTCATGCCCGGCAGCACCTCCACCTTCGTGGTCTACCTGACGCTGGTCTCGATGCTGCTGTTCGCCGGGATGCTGGCGCTGTGGATCGGCGCCCG
>JAUNUA010000132.1 GCA_030538435.1 Brachybacterium sp. | reverse complement strand
TGTGCGGCCCGGGGCGTGGGCGTACCAGGGCGGGCGTGCCGGCCCGGGGCGAGTAGCCGGGCGGGGCGATGCAGGGTGAGGCGGTGGTGGGACATGGGATCTCCTGTCGGGTCGATCAGTGGGCGGTCGGGGATGTCGGTCATGCGGTGGTCGTGGTTGCGCTGCTCGTGAGTGCGGTGCGGGTGGCTGCAGTAGGTGGAGACAGGGTGGATGCAGGGGCGTCGGGCGGTGTCACAGTTCGATGTCACAGCGCGATGTCCAGGACAGCGAGGCCGGGGAAGATCGCGAAGACGATCACCAGCGGCATCACGAAGAACACGACGGGCACGAGCATCGCGATCTCCCGCTTCCCGGCGACTTCCATCAGGTCGCGCTTGGAGGCCTCGCGGGCATCCTGCGCCTGGGCGCGGAGTACGTCGGCGAGGGGTGTGCCACGTTCGATCGCGACCGCGACGCCCTCACCGAAACGGCCAAGGCTCTCCAGCGGCGTCCGCTCCCCCAGGGATATCAGCGCCTGGGAGACGGTGGCGCCCGCACGGATCTCGGCGACGGTGGAGGCGAACTCATCGGGCAGCGCCCCGCTGCTGGTGCGCGCCACCCGCTCCATGGCCGCGACCGGACCCTCCCCCGCTGCAACGGCGAGCGCGAGCAGGTCGGCGATGGTCGGGAACTCACGCCCCATGCGGGCGGCGCGTCGCTTCACCGCGATGCTCAGCAGGTAGTCGCGGCCGATCACGCCGCTGACGGTGCAGATGAGCACAAGGAATAGCCCGACCATCGGGGAGGCGCCACGCATGACGATCGCGGAGATGCCCAGCAGCAACCCGAGGCACAGGCCGACGACGCCGCTCAGGAGCTGTTCCATCCGGAATGACTCGATCGAGGTGCGCCGGCCCGCCATGCGAAGGCGCTTCTCCAGCTGCGCGCTGTTGCCGGTGAGTCGTTCGAGGATGCCGGTGACCCGGTCGACACCGGGCCCGAGCAGGCGGCGCAGCGTGACCGATGCCCCGGTTGTCGGGCCCGGGGTGCTCAGCAGCGCGCTCCCGCGGCCGCGTCGGAGGTAGGGGTCGATCCGTGCAGCGAGGTCGCGCCGGCGGGTCCACGGGTTGTCCAGCACGAGCAGTGCCAGCCCGATGCCGAGCGCGAGACCCAGCACGGCGCCGATCAGCAGCGGCGACTCGATCGTCGTCATCGCAGCACCCTCTCGTCCTGCGGGAGCCGCGAGATCTGCAGCATCACCCGGTAGGCGACCAGGGAGATCGCGGCGCCGGAGGCGATCACGATCAGTCCCAGCGGGGTGTCGTACGCCTGCGCGGCCGGGGGTCGCGTCGACATCAGGGCAAGCACGATCCACGGCGCCGCGAGGGCGAGTCGGGAGGCGTTGACGGTCCAGGACTGCCGTGCCTCCAGCTCGGCGCGGGTGCGGGCGTCCTCACGCAGGAATGCCGAGAGGGTGCGCAGCAGGACCCCGAGGTCCGTGCCGCCGACGTCGCGGGTGATGCGCAGGGCCTCGACGATTCGATCGCCGACGGGGTCGGCGAGACGCTCCTTCAACCGGTCCAGGCTGTCGGAGAAGTCGCCGCCCGCCTGGTAGTCCCGCGCGAACTCGACGAACGGTGGGCGGAGGGCCTCCGGGCCCTTCCGACCGACCTGCACCAGGGCCTCGGGCAGGGACAATCCGGCACGGATCGCGGAGTTGACGTGGTCGACCGCCTCGGGCCACACCTCGCGCAGCTCGACACGCCGCTTACGGGCAGACCCGCGCAGGACGAGCCACGGCAGCAGGGCGAGCGCCGCACCGATCGCGAGGGCGGGGACGGCCGCCTGGGACAGGGAAAAGACTGTCGCGGCCCCCAGCAGGGCTGCTCCCCCGCACGCGATCGGTAGCGCGACTGGAGGAACGGTTCCGAGCCCGACGGCGATCAGGTCATCGCGCACCCCGTCCTGCCACGTGCGTCGGCGTCGACGAGGCGGCGCGGCCTCCTCGTCCTGCCACAGGGACCACCAGATCGCCAGCAGCCCCAAGCCCAGCAGGAGGCCGACGAACGCGCCGCCGCTCACGCCGCGCTCCGGGCCAGCAGTGCAGGCAGGTCGACGCCGGCCCGTTCGAAGCGATCTGCGTGCGGTGGGAAGCCGTCACCCCGCGCCAAGCGGTCACCGTCGAGATGGAAGATGTCCGAGATCTCCACGACACCCTCCTCCACCCGGCCGGGCAGGGCCGCGATCTCGCGAACCCGGCGAGCACCGTTGGTGAGGATGTCGAGGTGGACGACGAGGTCGATCGAGCTCGCCACGGTGGGCACGACGAAGGAGCTGGAGACGTTCTCCCCCGCGAGCAGCGGCAGGGTGCACAGTTTGGAGACGGCATCGCGCGCGGAGTTCGCGTGCAGGGTGGCCATGCCGGGAAGGCCACTGTTCAAACTGATCAACATGTCCAGGGACTCGGCCTGGCGGACCTCCCCGACGATGATGCGGCTCGGTCGCATCCGCAGGGACTCCTTGACCAGGCGGCGCATGCTGATCTCCCCGGTGCCCTCGAGGTTCTCCTGCCGGGTCTGCATGCCCACCACGTCACGCAGACGGATGTCGAGCTCGAAGACCTCCTCTATGGTGACCACCCGTTCCCGCGGACCGATCGAGCTGGCCAGGCAGTTCAGGAACGTCGTCTTCCCCGCGCTGGTGGCACCGGAGACGATGATGTTCAACCCCGCGTGCACCGCCCCGTCCAGGAACAGCGCCGCTTGCGGCGTGAGGGAGCCGAGCGTCACCAGATCCTGAAGGCTGTGGGCGCGGGCGATGAACTTCCGGATGTTGATCGACCAGTGGCGCCGGGTCACCGAGGGGATCACGACGTGCAGGCGGGATCCGTCGGGCAGCAGGGCGTCCACGAAGGGGCTCGACAGGTCGAGCCGGCGACCGGAGGTCACGAGCATCCGCTCCACGATCCCGCGGACCTCATCGTCGGTGAGCACGATGGGCGTCAGCTCACTGCGGCCATGGCGTGCGCAGAACACCTCGCTCGGGGAGTTCACCCAGATCTCCTCGACGTCCGGGTCGTCCAGCAGCTCCTGCAGGGCTCCGAAACCGCCGATGCGCGCGGCGATCTCGGCGACGGTTGCATCGGGGTCGCGCAGGGTCGGCACGGCGCCGCCCGAGGCGCGCTGCTCGTAGTCCGCGATGATCTCGCGGATCAGCGGCTCGAGCTCGTCGATCCGGGTGTCCAGGCCGCGGCGGCGGATGAGCTCGCGCGACTCGGCCTCGATGATCGCCTGGGCGTTCATGCAGTCGTTCCCTCGGTCGATGGGGAACGGGCTGGGCCCGTTCCACGGGGCGACGCCCACCCTAGGAAGATCGCCACCATCCCGACACCCGCTCCGCTCCCGTTGTGGAAAAGTGACGATCGAACCTGGTCATGGGAAGATGACCGCTGAGACGTGAGCACGCCCCCGCTCGCCCCCGCTCATCCCCCGCTGCCCCCTGGAGGTCCCCGTGGCGAAGAACGACGATTCCGCCGGCACGACCGGCGCCACCTGGAAGTACACCGCCAAGCGCGTCCTCACGGAGTTCAGCCGCGACGACGGCACCGACAAAGCCGCCACCCTGACCTACTTCCTGGTGCTGTCGATCGCTCCCACCCTGCTGGCGCTGTTCTCGCTCGCCACGCTGCTGCTGTCGGACATCAAGGACGAGATCGCCACGGTCATCACCGACGCGGTCGTGAACTCCGGCATCGGCGAGCAGGTGGGCAGCGACCAGAGCGTCGAGGAACTGGTGCAGGGCACCCTGGATTCGCTGATGGGCTCCGCGACCGGCGGGACCATCGCGCTGATCATCGGCATCGCGACCGCCCTGTGGTCCGCCTCCGCCTATGTGAAGGCCTTCTCCCGCGTCTCCAACCGGATCTACGAGATCCCCGAGGGCCGTGGCGCCGTGAAGATGAACGGCACCATGCTCGCCGTCACCGCCGCCATGGTGCTCGGTCTGCTGCTGCTGATGGTCTCCCTGCTGCTGAACCGCCCGCTCATCGACTCGGTGGTGGGCCCGATCGTGGATCAGGTCGGCGCCGGCGGCGCATTCGACTTCCTGACCAACAGCTTCCTGCCGATCTGGGCGTGGCTGCGCTGGCCCGTCATCGCGGTGATCCTGGTGCTGATGATCTCCCTGCTGTACTGGGCCGCCCCGAACCTGAAGAAGCCGTTCCGCCTGATCTCCCCCGGTGGGGTCTTCGCGATCATCGGGATCGTGCTGGCCGCCGTCGCGCTGTCGATCTACATGAGCACCGTCGCCGGCTACTCCAGCTACGGCGCCCTCGGCGGCGTGATGGCGATCCTGTTCGCCCTGTGGGTGATGAACATCGTCATCGTGATGGGCGCCGAGGTCGATGCCGAGTACGAGCGCAGCAAGGAGCTCGCCGCCGGTCAGCCCGCCGAGGAGAGCCTCACCCTGCCGCTGCGCGGCGAGGAGGGCGCCCTGAAGAAGGAGGAGAAGTACGAGAAGGTCGTCGACGAGGGCCGCGACATCCGCCTGCAGAACCTCCACCACGACCGCGACAGCTACACCGGCGCCGAGTCCCGGCCGGGGTCCCGCCCCGACGGCGGCTCCGGCCCGGCGAAGGACTGAGCCATGTGCGGGCGGTTCGCGTTCTTCCAGGAGATCGATCCGCTCATCGATGACCTCGACGCGGTGGACCTCACCGATCCGCGGCTGCGCCAGCGGTGGAACGTCCCGCCGACAGCCCCGATCTACGTGGTCACCGAATCGGTGGACGGGGACACCGGCGAGGTGCTGCGGGCACTGCGGGTAGCCCGCTGGGGTCTGCTGCCGCCGTTCGCGAAAGACCTCGCCTTCTCCTCGCGCACGTTCAACGCGCGCCGAGAGACCCTCGCCCAGAAGCCCTCCTTCCGCGGGAGCCTGGCCCGCTACCGGGCGATCGTGCCGATGGCCGGGTATTACGAGTGGCAGCGCGACCCTTCGGGCTCCTCGACGAAGCAGCCGTACTTCATCACACCGAAGGATGGATCGCCGCTGCTGATGGCCGCACTGGTCTCCTGGTGGAAGGGCGACGGGACGAACGACGGGCCCGCCGCGACGGACGACGGGGCCTGGCTCCTCACCGCGACGATCATCACCCGTGAGGCTGCCGGGGACCTGGCGAGGATCCACGACCGCACCCCGGTGATGCTGCGCCGCAGCGAGGTCGATGCCTGGCTCGACCCCGGCATGGATGACAAGGACGCCGCCGAGGCCTGGGTGAAGGACGACGCCCACCTGCTGGACGACGGGGCACTGGAGGTGCGGCCCGTCGACCCCGCGGTCGGCAGCGTCCGCAACGAGGGTCCGGAACTGATCGCGGAGGCGCCCCGGCTGCTGTGACGGGCAGAGCGGGATCCTCCCGCGGTCGGACGCGCCGCGAGGCTCGCTCGCTCTAGTGTCGAGGTCATGAGCACGGTCGTCCCGCCCCCGGACGCGCCCCGGGACCGCCGGGCCGCGCGCCGCGGTCCCGACCCGTTCCGGTGGATGATCGAGCATCCCGGAATCATCGATACGGCGCTGTTCGGCGGCGTGACCGCGCTGATGCTCTTCGTGGCGGTGCTGTCGTGGCCGGCCCCCGGCTGGTTCTGGTGGAGCGTGCCGATGATCGCCGCCGGCGCGATTCTGCGCACCCACCCCGGGTGGGCGACCCTATGCATCGGGGTGATCGCGGTTGCGCACCTCGCCGCCGGATCGCGGATCCTGCTGGGCGACGTCATGATCTTCTACGCCCTGTACTGCTGCATCGTGCACGCCCGGCCCCTGGTCGGGCGCCTCGCTCTCGCGGCAGCGTTCCTGGGCGCCCTCATCCAGGGGCTGGTCTCCGTGCACGAAGTGCTGGTGACCCTCCAGGGCGACCTTCCTGGCGCGGTGTTCGCCGCCGTCGCGACCGTCGTGTTCGGCTGCGCCCTGGTGCTCGCCGCGTGGGGACTCGGAAAGTACCAGCGGGCCCGGGTCGACCAGCTGCGTCACGCCCACGAGCGGGCCCTGCAGGCGGAGCGGGAACGTGAGCAGCGGGCGGCGCTGGCGGTCGCCGGCGAGCGCGCGCGTATTGCCCGGGAGATGCATGACGTTGTCGCCCACTCCCTCGCGGTGATCATCGCCCAGGCCGACGGTGGCCGGTTCGCCGCAGGCCGTCACCCCGAGCAGGCGGCGGCGGCGCTGGAGACGATCTCTGCCACCGGCCGCGCAGCACTGGCGGACATGCGCTCCCTGTTGGGGGTGCTGCGCACCGCCGATGACGAGGAGCACGGGCCCCAGCCGGACCTCGGCGACCTGCCGGAGTTGCTAGTGCGTGTTCGAGCGGCCGGGCTGCCGGTTCGGTTGGAGACCCGCGGGCGGTTGGATGACCTCTCTCCCGCTCTGGGACTGTCGATGTACCGCTTGGTGCAAGAGGCCCTGACCAACGTGCTGAAGCACGCCGGTCCGGGGGCCCGCGCGGAGGTGCGCATCGCGCGGGACGTCGGGCAGCTGGAGGTCGAGGTGCGTGATGACGGCCGGGGTGGTGTGCCCGGTGCTGCCGGGGAGGGCGGTCACGGGCTGGCGGGGATGCGCGAGCGCACCGCCCTGTTCGGTGGGACCCTGCACACCGGCCCGCGGCCGACCGGCGGGTTCGCCGTCCACGCCCGCCTGCCCCTGTCCG
>JAUNUA010000131.1 GCA_030538435.1 Brachybacterium sp. | reverse complement strand
GCCCCGGGACTGGCCCAGCAGTTGGGCATCGACACCTCGCTGGGCGGGGGCTCCAGCTCCCAGTACCGTCAGGTGGAGCAGGGACAGGTCTCCTCCGGGTCCACCCAGCTCGCGGACTGCCAGACCGGCGAGGACGCCAACGCCCGCACCGACTGCCGGATCCTGGCGGCCACCGAGGCCGCCGACGCTTACTGGGAGGAGCAGCTGGGTCGCTACCGCAATGTCACCTTCCGCCAGCCACAGCTGACGCTCTTCGAGGGCGGCATCAACACCGGCTGCGGTTCGGCCAGCTCGGCGATGGGCCCCTTCTACTGCCCGGCCGATGAGTCCATGTACTTCGACACCGGCTTTTTCTCGACCCTGCAGCGCGACTTCGGCGCGCAGGGCGGTCCGCTGGCCGAGCAGTACATCGTCGCCCATGAGTACGGGCACCACATTCAGAACGTCGTCGGCTGGCTGCAGTATGGCCAGGACGGCTCGCGCGGTCCCAGCTCCGGTGCCGTGCGCGTCGAGCTGCAGGCGGACTGCCTGGCCGGCATGTGGGCCGGGGCGGCGTCGTCGACGATCGACCCGGAGTCGGGCGAGCCGTTCCTCGAGCCCATCTCCGAGGACCAGCTGCGCCAGGCCATCGACGCGGCCGAGTCCGTCGGCGATGACCGCATTCAGGAGGCCGCCACCGGGCGCGTCAACCCGGAGTCGTTCTCCCATGGCTCCTCGGAGCAGCGCGCGTCCTGGTTCCTCCGCGGCTACGCCACGGGCCCAGTGCGACACCTTCAGCGCCAGCAACCTGGATCTCTGACCGGGACCTCCCGGGGACATCACCACCGATCCCCTCCCAGCCCCGACGCCCACAGCACCGACCCTTTCCCAGCCCCCACAGCCCGTTCCACTGACCGCGCTCCGGGGTGTGAAAAGCACCGTATGACCCGGTCATACGGTGCTTTTCACACCCCGGAGGCCCGGGGGTGGGGGTCAGATGTTGAAGCCCAGGGCGCGCATCTGGTCCTTGCCGTCCTCGGTGATCCGCTCGGGACCCCACGGCGGCATCCAGACCCAGTTCAGGCGCCACTCGTCCACCATGGTGCCGATGGCGCGCGAGACCTGGTCCTCGATCTCATCCGTCAGCGGGCACGCGGCCGTGGTGAGCGTCATGTCCACCAAGAGGGCGCCGTCGTCGGCGTAATGCACGCCGTAGAGCAGGCCCAGGTCCACCACGTTCACCCCGAGCTCGGGGTCGATGACGTCCTTGAGCGCCTCCTTGACGTCCTCGACGTCGGTCTGCTGTGCGCTCATGATCAGGCTCCCGCGGCCGCGGCCTCGAAGCGGGCGTAGCCCTCGGCCTCGAGCTGATCGGCCAGCTCCGGTCCACCGGACTCCGCCACCCGGCCGTCCACGAGCACGTGCACGTGCTGCGGGCGGATGTAGTTGAGGATGCGGGTGTAGTGGGTGATGAGCAGGGTGCCCATCTCGTTGGTCTCGGCGGCGCGGTTGACGCCCTCGGACACGATGCGCAGGGCATCCACGTCCAGGCCGGAGTCGGTCTCGTCGAGGATCGCGAACTTCGGCTTGAACAGCTCGAGCTGGAGGATCTCGGCGCGCTTCTTCTCGCCGCCGGAGAAGCCCTCGTTGACGTTGCGGTTCATGAACGCCGGGTCGATCTGGAGGTTCTCGAAGGCCCCCTTGACGTCCTTGGTCCAGTGGCGCAGGGAGGGGGCCTCGCCGTCGATCGCAGTCTTGGCGGTGCGCAGGAAGTTGGTCATGGTGACGCCCGGGATCTCCACGGGGTACTGCATGGCCAGGAACAGGCCGGCCTTGGCGCGCTCGTCCACGTCCATCTCCAGGACGTCCTCGCCGTCGAGGGTGATGGACCCGGAGGTCACCTCGTAGCGGGGGTGCCCGGCGATCGTGGCGGCCAGGGTGGACTTGCCGGAGCCGTTGGGGCCCATGATGGCGTGGGTCTCGCCGGTGTTGATGGTCAGCGAAAGGCCCTTGAGGATCTCCTTGGGGCCGGACTCGGTCTCGATCTGGACGTGCAGGTCCGTGATCTGCAGAGTTGCCATGTGCGTTGAATCCTTCTGTCGTTGAAAAGTGTGGGTGAGAGTCAGAGCGCGGCGATGCGCAGCTCGTCCTCCATGACGGCGGTCAGCTCGGCCTCGACGTCGTCCACGCCGATCTTCTGGAGCACCTCGTTGAGGAAGCCACGCACAATGAGCTTGCGCGCCTCCGCCTCAGAGATGCCGCGGGCCATGAGGTAGAACAGCTGGGACTCGTCGAAGCGACCAGTGGCCGAGGCGTGCCCCGCTCCCGCGATCACGCCGGTCTCGATTTCCAGATTCGGCACCGAGTCGGCGCGGGCGCCGTCGGTGAGCAACAGGTTCTGGTTCTTCTCATAGGTGTCCGTGCCCTCGGCGGCCTTGCGGATCAGCACGTCGCCCACCCACACGGTGCGCGCGTCCTGGCCCTGCAGGGCACCCTTGTAAAGGACGTTGGAGAGGCAGCGCGGCTGGTTGTGGTCCACGAACAGACGGGACTCCAGGTGCTGGCCGGCGTCGGCGTAGTAGAGGCCGTAGAGCTCGGCCTCGCCGCGCTCATCGGCGAAACGCGCCGTCGGGGTCAGGCGCACGACGTCACCACCGTAAGACACAGTGACGTGCTTGAAGTGCGCGCCGGTGTCCACGCTGGCTTGCTGGGCGGAGACGTGTACCGACCCGGCATCCCACGCCTGGATGGACGTGACGTGCAGCCGCGTGTCCCGTGCGAGCCCAAACTCGACGTTCTGGGCGAGCACGGCCTGGCCGCGGTGGGTGATGACCACGTCGGCCTGGGCACCCTGCTCCGCGCGCACCAGCAGGTGGGCGGCCGCGGGATCGGAGCCCGCGCCCTCCACGCTGATCCGCACAGGGGCGTCCACGTGGGTGTTCGCGGTGATCGTGACCACCGTGGCGGTCTCAAACGAGTTCCAAGCGGCCGCGGAGACGCGGTCGTCCGGGGTCAGCACGCTGCCCAGGCGCTCATCGTGGCGGGACACGGTCTCCACCTGCACGCCGGGGTGCTCGGAGACGGTGACACGGGGGGCGGGGCCGGTGAGGCGAGCGTCGTCGCCGTCGGGCAGGTGCAGGCCCTGCAGCCGCTTGAGCGGCGTGAAGCGCCAGTCCTCCTCGCGCCCGGTGAGCACGGGGAAGTCGGCGAGGTCCCGCGAGGCGGTGCGGGCACCGCGCGAGTCGACGCCCTGGGTGGCGCGGCGCGGAGCCTTCGCCTGAGTGACGGTGAGCTTCTCGCCCTCCTCCCCCATGCCAGGGATCATCGAGGCGGTTCCCGGCTGGGTGCCGCTGGTCTCGGTCAGGGTGTTCTCAGTCGTGGCCATCGTGTCAGCCCACCGATCCTTCCATCTGCAGCTCGATGAGCTTGTTCAGTTCGAGGGCGTACTCCATGGGCAGCTCACGCGCGATCGGCTCGATGAAGCCGCGCACGATCATCGCCATGGCCTCGTCCTCGGAGAGGCCGCGGCTCATGAGGTAGAAGAGCTGGTCCTCGGACACCTTCGAGACGGTGGCCTCGTGGCCCAGCGTCACATCGTCCTCGCGGATGTCGATGTAGGGGTAGGTGTCCGAGCGGGAGATGGTGTCCACAAGCAGCGCGTCGCAGACCACCGAGTTGGCGGAGTTCTTCGCGCCCTCGGCCACCTGGACCAGGCCGCGGTAGGCCGCACGGCCACCGTTGCGGGCCACCGACTTGGACACGATCGAGCTCGAGGTGTTCGGCGCCATGTGCACCATCTTCGACCCGGTGTCCTGGTGCTGGTCCTTGCCCGCGAAGGCGACGGACAGGGTCTCGCCCGTGGCGCGCTCGCCCGTGAGGTACACCGCGGGGTACTTCATGGTCACCTTCGAGCCGATGTTGCCATCGACCCATTCCATGGTGCCGCCGGACTCGACGACGGCGCGCTTGGTCACCAGGTTGTACACGTTGGTGGACCAGTTCTGGATGGTGGTGTAGCGCACGCGGGCGTTCTTCTTCACGACAATCTCCACGACCGCCGAGTGCAGGGAGTCCGAGTTGTAGATCGGCGCGGTGCAACCCTCGATGTAGTGCACGTACGAGTCCTCGTCCGCGATGATCAGCGTGCGCTCGAACTGACCCATGTTCTCCGTGTTGATGCGGAAGTAGGCCTGGAGCGGGATCTCGACGTGCACGCCCTTGGGCACGTACACGAAGGAGCCGCCGGACCACACGGCGGTGTTGAGCGAGGCAAACTTGTTGTCGCCCACGGGGATCACGGAGCCGAAGTACTCCTGGAAGATCTCCGGGTGCTCCTTGAGGCCGGTGTCGGTGTCCAGGAAGACGACGCCCTGCTCCTCGAGGTCCTCGCGGATCTGGTGGTAGACCACCTCGGACTCGTACTGGGCGGCCACGCCGGCCACGAGCCGGTCACGCTCGGCCTCGGGGATGCCGAGGCGCTCGTAGGTGTTGCGGATGTCCTCCGGCAGGTCCTCCCAGGTCTTCGCCTGGCCCTCGGTGGAGCGCACGAAGTACTTGATCTGGTCGAAGTCGATGCCGGACAGGTCCGGGCCCCACGCAGGCATGGGCTTGCGGTCGAAGTACTTCAGACCCTTGAGGCGGGTCTTGAGCATCCACTCGGGCTCGTCCTTCTTCCCGGAGATGTCACGCACCACGTCCTCGTTGAGGCCGCGGCGGGCGTTGGCGCCAGCGTCGTTGGCGTCCGACCAGCCGTACTGGTAGGCGCCGATCGCGTTGAGCTCGGGGTTCTTCTCCAGCACCTCGGAGATCACGCCGGGGTCGGCGGTCTCCGTGGACTCATGCTGGACGATCTGATCGGTCGTCATCAGAAGCCTCTCTTGATCTTGGTGGTTCGGGTGGCTGCAGAGTGGGTGCCCCGCAGAGGAACATGGGTGGTGCACACGTGCCCGCCGGTGGCCAGGGTGGACAGGCGCCTCACGTCGACGCCGAGCAGTCGGGCGAAGAGCGCGGTCTCCTCTTCACAGAACTCGGGAAAGGCGCCGGGGATTCCCTGCAGCGGGCAGTGACCCTGGCACACCTGCGCGGCGCGCAGGGTCGGGGCCAGCCCCTGGCCGACGTGGCGCAGGGTGCTCGCGTAGCCCAGCTCCTCGAGCACGGCGGTGAGGATCTCGGTGCGCCGCTGCACGTCGAGCTGATCGGCAGCCACGGCGTCATAGCGTCGGCGCACGCGGGCCTCGATGTCCGCGAAGCTGGCGCGGGCGATGGCGCGGACTTCTTCAGCACCGCCGGTCTCGGCGAGCCGGGTCAGGGCGTGGGTGGCGACGTCGAGGTGGGAGTCCGGCAGCTGTTCCTGGGCCTGCTCGGTGACCACGTAGCGCCGGGAAGGCCGTCCGGCGCCGCGGGAGGGGGCCACGAGCTTGACCTCCACAAGGCCTTCGGACTCGAGGGCGTCCAGGTGACGGCGAACCGCGGCGGCCGTGAGGGTCAGGTCGCGGCCGATCTCGGCGGCGCTGACGGGACCCTGGGTGAGCACGAGCTGCAGGACGCGCTCGCGCGTACCCTCGGCGGGCTGCGCGGGTGCGGTGCTGGGCTCGTGAGAATACACAACGCCATAGTGGCCTATTTCCACCATGCCCGCCAAGTAAGGCGGGCCTGGGTGGGCGAGCGCGTAGAATCGTGCCGATGACCTCCCCCCTGCGCGTCTCCCCCACGAGCGAGCCCTCGTCCGGGGATCCGACGCGCCCGGATGCGCCGATCCTGCCCCTGGAGCTGCGTGAGGTGCACCGCGCGGTGGGACCGGCCCGGCGTCGGGTCAACGCCCTGCGTGGGGTGTCCTTCTCTGCCCGTGCCGGTGCGGTCACCGTGCTCCTGGGCCCCAATGGTGCGGGCAAGACGACCCTGCTCGGTCTGTCCCACGGGGTGGCCCCCGCCGATGCCGGCACCGTGCGCGTGTTCGGCCAGGACCCCTGGCGGGCTCCCGCCGCGCTGCGCGCCCGGATCGGCGTGATGTGGCAGGAGTCCGGCCTGCCCCCCTCGGTGGGCGCACGGCGTTTCGTGGACCATGTGGCGCGGCTGCACCGGGATCCGGTGCGGGTCGACGAGCTCTTCGAGCGCCTCCAGATCAGCGACTGCGCGGGACGGACCCTGCGCTCGCTCTCCGGGGGTCAGCGTCAGCGCGTGGCCCTGGCGGCCGCCCTCGTGGGCCGGCCCGATCTGCTCTTCCTCGACGAGCCGACCGCCGGGGTGGACCCGCAGACGCGTCCCGTGGTTCACGAGGTCATCCGCGAGCAGACTGAGCGCGGGGCCGCCGTCGTGCTCACCACCCACCTGCTCGACGACGCCGAACGCCTCGCCGACGACGTCGCCATCCTGCGTGCCGGACGCATCCTGCGCTCGGGCACGCTGCAGGAGCTGACCACTCACGACGGCGGCGACCTCCTCGACATCGAGGTCGCCGCGACAGACGCGGCCGCGCTGCAGGCGTGGCAGGCGAGCACCCGATTCCACGTGATGGCCCCCGCCCCGGGCGCGGCCGGTCTGCGCTGCCGCGTGGCCGGTGTCTCCACGTCCGCCGATCTGGCTCGGCTGAGTGCTGAATGGGCCGAGCACGAGGTGCTGCCCGTGTCCGTGACGCGTCTGACGCACCGCCTCGATGACCTGCTCGCCGCCGCGGCCACCGAGGCCGAGACGACGCCGCAGGCCGCGCAGGCCGAGGAGGTGT
>JAUNUA010000130.1 GCA_030538435.1 Brachybacterium sp. | reverse complement strand
CTGGTCACGGGGCGGTGACCCATACGGCGGTGTCCGCGGGGATGCGGGCGGGATCGGACAGGGTGCGGCTGGCGAGCACGACGGTCCCGTCGGGCATCGGGTAGGGCTCGGCGCCGGTGTTCAGCACTGCCTGCCAGCCACCGGGCCGACGGATATGCAGCACGTGCGGCATGTCGGTCTCCACCCACTCGAGGGTCTCCTCGGTCTGCAGGGTCTGGCGCAGCGCAAGCGCCGCCCGGTACAGCGTGAGAGTGGAGGTGGGGTCGGTGCTCTGCACGTCCACCGATACCTCCGCGAACTCCGCGGGCTGCGGAAGGTGCGGCGGGGCGTCACCGAAGCCGAGCGAGGGCCCATCGGACGTCCAGGGCAGGGGGACCCGGCACCCGTCACGGCCGACGTCGACGCCGGGGTTGCGGAAGTAGGCAGGATCCTGGCGCTCGGACGCGGGGATGTCTCCGACCTCGTGCAGGCCCAGCTCCTCCCCCTGGTAGAGGTAGGCGCTGCCGGGCAGGGCGAGGACGAACAGGGTGGCGGCGCGAGCGCGGGTCAGACCGAGCTGCTCGACGACGTCCTCCGACCTCCCTCCGTCCAGCAGCCACTGGGCGCCGGCTTTCTGGTCGGAGCCACCCCGCGGGGGAAGACCGTAGCGGGTGGCGTGGCGGACGACGTCGTGGTTGGACAGCACCCAGGTGGTGGAGGATCCCGCTGCGGCAGCGACCCGCAGGTTCTCCTCGATGATGCGGCGGAACTGGGGGGCATCGAAGTCGGCTTCGAGGAGGTCGAAGTTGAAGGCCTGTCCGAGGCTCTCCGCGGCGGCGAAGCGGGCGCGCTGCTCGGGGGTCGAGACCCAGGCTTCGGCGACGGCGGTGCGCGGGGGATCGTAGGAGTCGAAGACGGCGCGCCAGTCAGCGTAGATCTCGTGCACCTCGGCGCGCTCTTCGAAGGGGTGCTCGCCGGTGGTGCGGTCGATGGCGTCGGCCTCGTGTTTCGCGGGCATCTGCTCGGGGTCCTGGGGGATGTCCTTCACGAGCAGCTGGGCGACGTCCACGCGGAAGCCGTCGACCCCGCGGTCGGACCAGAAGCGCAGGGTCCGCAGGAACTCCTCGCGCACCTCGGGGTGGTCCCAGTTCAGGTCGGGCTGTTCGGCAGCGAACAGGTGCAGGTACCACTGCCCATCGGGGACTCGCTCCCAGGCGGGCCCACCGAAGTAGCTTTCCCAGTCCGTCGGGGGAATCTCTCCGTGCTCCCCGCGGCCCTCGCGGAAGATGTACTTCGCGCGGGCTTCGGAGCCGGGTCCCGCGGCCAGTGCTTCCTGGAACAGCTGGTGCCCGCTGCCGGTGTGGTTGGGGACGATGTCGATGATGACCTTGATGCGTGCCGCGTGCAGCGCGGCGAGCATCTCGTCGAAGTCCTCCAGGGTGCCGAGCAGGGGGTCGACGTCCCGGTAGTCGTCGACGTCGTAGCCACCGTCGGCGAGCGCGGAGGGGTAGAACGGGGACAGCCACACCGCCTGGATGCCCAGGTGCTGCAGGTACGTCACACGGGAGGTGACGCCCGCCAGATCCCCCAGACCGTCGCCGTTCGCATCGGCGAACGAGCGCGGATAGATCTGGTAGACGGCAGCTTGGCGCCACCAGTCGGGATCGGGCGGGCGCTCACTCATTTGATGGCTCCTTGGGTGACGCCGGCGAGGACCCAGCGCTGGGTGAAGAGGTACACGATGATCGCCGGGGCCATGGCCATGAGGTACGAGGCGAAGGCGACGTTGTAGTTGTTGGAGAACTGCGTCTGGAAGATGTTCTGCAGCACCGGGAGGGTCTGCAGATCCGGGTCGGCGGTGATCAGCGAGGGCATCATGAAGTCGTTCCAGGAGGCGAGGAAGGCGAAGATCCCGACTGTTGCCGCCATCGGGGCGAGCAGCGGGAACACCAGCTTCCAGAACACCTGCCAGGTGTTCGCACCGTCCATCCTCGCACTCTCCTCGAGCTCCTCGGGCAGGGATCGCAGGAACGCGGTGAACAGCAGCACCGCGAAGCTGAGCTGGAACATCACGTGCAGCAGGGCGACGCCCACGGGGTTGTCCAGCCCGACGATGCCGGTGAGGCGGACCTGGGGCAGCGCGACCACGGGGAACGGGATGAACATGGCGGCCAGCAGGTAGAAGAACGACCAGCGGAACAGGCGCCGGTCCCAGTTGCGGACGATGGCGTAGCTGGCCAGCGCACCCAGGATGATGGTGCCGGAGACGGCGACCAGGGTGATGAACGCGGAGATCACGAATCCGCGGGGGAAGTTGATGAGGTTCCAGGCTTCCGCGAAGCTCTGCACCTCGATGGGGCTGGGGAGGGTGAAGGCGGTGCCGTCGACCGCCTGCGCCGTGGTCTTCAGCGACATCGACACCGTCACGTACAGCGGGGCGAGGACGGTGAGGGTGCCGAGGATCAGCAGGATCGTGGCGGTCCAGTTGGTGCGTCCCTCGGATCCGCGCCGCTTCCGGCGACGCACCGGGGTGCTGGTGGAGGAGGCACCGGCGGTGGCGGTGTTCTCGGCGACCGTCTGGGTGGTGGGGGTGCTCATCGCAGGCCCGTCCTTCCTTGGGTGAGGCGCAGCTGCAGCAGGGCGAGGGTGACGGCGATCAGGAAGAAGATGGTGGCGTTGGCCATCTGGTAGGCGTAGTCGCCGCCTTCGAAGCCCGCGAAGATGGTCATCGCCACCGAGCGGGTGGCGGTGCCGGGCCCGCCGTCGGTGAGGCCGACGATGATGTCGTAGGCGTTCAGGAAGTTCTTGAAGCTGATGATGGTGTTGATGACGACGTAGCCGAACACCAGGGGGATGGTGATGCGGAACAGGCGCTGCACGGAGCTGGCCCCGTCGATCGCGGCGGCCTCGTACACCTCCCCGGGCACGGACAGCAGTCCCGCGATGTAGATCAGCATGGTCGCGGGCATGGCCTGCCAGGCGGTGACGATCACGATCGTGACCCAGGCCCAGTCGGGATTCGCCAGCAGGCTCGTGGACAGCAGCTCGCTGCCGATGGCTTCCCCGAAGGTCGGCACGGAGTTGGTGAACAGGAACTGGAAGACGAAGGCGATGATGATGCCGGAGACGACCATCGGGATCACGTAGATCGCGCGGAGCGCCGTCTTGAAGCGGATGTTCGCCGTCAGCCCGAGCGCGAGCAGGAAGGCGATCACGTTCACCACGATCATGGTGACGAGCGCGAAACCGATGGTGAAGCCGTAGGAGGTGAGGATCGCCGGGTCCTGCACCGCGGCGATGAAGTTCCGCAGGCCGATGATCTCCCAGTCGCCGTAGCCGACGGAGTTGGTGAAGCTGTACAGGAAGCCGAGCACCGCGGGGAAGGTGATGGCCAGGGTGAACAGCGCCAGGGTGGGCAGCAGGAACAGGTAGAACACCGGGTCGACGCGCTTGCGGTGGCTGCGCAGAGGCTGCTGCGTGCCGCCCTGATCCGCTGCGTCGCGCGTGGGGGGCGCGGAGGCCGTGTGGGACATGGGGGTGCCTTTCTGGGGACTCACTGCCGGTAGGCCAGACGCGCCCAGTCGTCGTCGAGGGTCGCGAGGATGCTCTGCGGGTCGGACCCGGTGGCGATGGCCTGGAAGTAGTTCTCGGCGGGGATCGTCAGGGGGATGAACTGCGAGGGCCCCATGTAGAAGCGGGCGTCGTCGTAGTAGGTCTGCAGCGGGGCGATGCGCTCGTCGGTGACCTCGGGCGCGTCGTCGGTGGTGGAGAAGCCCAGGTAGGCCTCGTTGTAGGGGTGCTGGATCTCAGGCTGCATGAGGTAGTGGACGAACTCGCGTCCGGCCTCGACGTCGTTCGACAGCTCCGGCACCCACAGCGACAGGTCGATGTTCACGCGGATGCGGCGGTCGGCGGGGTCGTCGGTCATCGGCAGCGGGAAGGTGCCGACGTCGATGTCGGTGCCGACGTTGTCGATCTCGCCGAGCGCCCACGGCCCCTGCAGGTACATCGCCGCGGCGCCATTGGCAAAGGCGGTGTTGCCGTCACCGTAGCCGCGGGATCCGGCGTCGGGGTTGTGGTACTGCAGCAGCTCCACCATCCGGTCGATGGGCTCGCGCAGGGTCTGGGAGAAGGAGATCTCTGAGTCGGGGGTGACGTCCCCGCCCTGCTCGTGCATCTGCGCGAAGAAGTCCGCGACGTCGACCATCCCGCCGACGGTGTAGTCGAACAGCCCCTGGGAGACCGTCCACGGGTCCAGGAAGGTGCCGTAGAACGGGGTGACGTCTGCGTCCTGCAGCGTCTCGCACACCTCGATCAGCTGGTCCCAGGTCTCGGGGACCTCCAGGCCGTGCTCGTCGAAGATCTGGCGGTTGTAGATGACGGCGGCGGCCATCACCGAGTAGGGCAGCACACTGGTGCGGCCCTCGTAGGTGGCGTACTGGTCGGCGAGCTCCTGGACGTCGTCGCGGATCCAGGAGGCCTCCTCCATGTCGCCGAGGTCGCTGAGGGCCCCGCGCTCCATGAAGCGGGCCATCTCCAGGTTGTAGTTCAGGCAGCCGACGTCCGGCGGATTGTTCCGTACGAAGCTCGCCGAGAGGTTGGTGGAGACGTCGTGCACGACGCGCACCGAGCTCTGGGACTCGTTGAAGTCACCGGCCAGCTGTGAGAAGTAGGAGATCGCCTCGGGTTTGGACTGGTAGAGGGTGATCGCGGAGCGACCACCGGTGCCGCAACCGGCCAGGCCGAGGCCGGTGGCGGTGAGGGCACCGGCGAGCACGGTGCGCCGCGTGGGTCGGGTGGTGGGCACTGGAGTCACGTCATCGTCTCCCCGCGAGGATCGGGCGGGCCCGATGAGCGGACACCGCGCTTGTTTTGATCGCAACTAAATTTATACCGGGGATAAAATGCCGTCAACGCTCACGAGCGGACGAGGAGGAACAGATGGCGACACCGCGCAACGGCGCCGGCAGCCTGCTGTCATACGCCTGGACGGGTGGGCCCTTCACGACCGGTGACGCCGTCACCGCGACGGGTTTCACCCGCGCAACCGTCATCGCGCAAGCGGAGGAGCTCATCGCCCACGGATGGCTGGACGCACTCCCGGATACGCGCACCGCCGGCGATGGCTATCGCGCCGGTCGTCCCGCCCGCCGCTTCGCGTTCCGGCCCGAGCGGAACCTCGTCGTCGGCGTCGACGCGGGAGCCGGACGGCTCACCGCCGTGCTCACGGATCTGGCGGGCCGCGAGATCGCCCGGGAAACGTCCACCCTCCCCCGCGAGGACCCCTCCCCCGCCGACCGCCGGGACGCCGTGCGCACGCTCGTCGAGGCAGTGCGCGGCCGGGCCCCGCGCGGAGGGGGGCCGCTCGCGGCCATCTGCATCGGGGTGCCCGCCCCGATCGGCATGGCCGGCCTCCTCCGCGGCCGCAACCCGTTCTGGGACCTCATGGAACCCGGCCTCGAGGACGCACTGTCCTCGCTTGATGTCCCCGTCGTGCTGGACAATGACGCCAACCTCGCCGCGCTCGCCGAATCGCAGATGGGGGCCGCTGCCGGGTACCGCTCCAGCGCCACCCTGCTGTCCGGGGAGCGCTTCGGGACCGGGCTCATACTGGATGGGCGGATCGTGCGGGGGGCGAGGGGCGATGCCGGGGAGTTGCAGATCCTGGACATGGTCGAGGGCGTCGGCGACTCCTACGGCATCGCGGCCAGCGTGCGCCGCTGGGCCGCCGAGGATGTCCGTACCGGCCGGGTCCCGGACTCCGGCGCGCTAGCAGGTATCGACCCGTCGGACCTGGAAGCGGAGACGGTGTTCCTCGCCGCAGGGGACGGGGACGCCTATGCGCAGTCCCTGATGGATCGCAGTGCCGAGCGGCTCGCCCGGATCTGCCGGCTGCTCGGCGGACTGCTGGGAGTGGAGACGGTGGTGGTCGCGGGGGCGATCGCACCGAGCCTCGACCCGGTGATCGACCGCGCCCACGATGTGCTGGCGCGGATGCCGCTGTCTCCCCCGATGCGCATCGCGGCCTCCCCGCTGGTCACCGACGCGGTAGCGCTGGGGGCGTCCCTGCGCGCGATCGATGCCGTCCGGGAGGCCGCGATGTCCGGCCCGGGCGGCTCCTGAGGTCGGACCGCCGCGGATCGGCGAGGGTGTCTCAGACCTTCAGCTCGTCCGGCGCCTCGAAGCGGAGGATCGCCCCCACACCATCGGCGATCTCCTGGGACACCAGGCCGACCCCGGCACCGGTGGCAGCGGCCGCAGCGATCAGCTCGGACTCGCGCCGAGCCTCCGACGTGGTGCTGAGGACAAGGGTGTCGATCGCGCCCATCTCCGCAGCCCGGGCGACATTCGCGGCACCGTCGATGGCCAGATCGTGGGTGGTGCCGTGCTCGAAGCGACCGCGCACGTCCTCACGGTTGTCGCGGGCACGCTCCCCGGCAATGCGATGCACTTCCTCCAGCAGGGACTCCTCGGCCCCGTCATCGCCGAGCCCGCCGCGGTCGGTCTCCACCATGATCTCCTGCAGGGCAACGGGCAGTTCGTCGCGCAGAACGCTACGACCCTGTACCTCGCCGGCAAGAACCACCACATCAGGCTGCCAGCGGCGACCTGCACGGTCGAGGAACTCCGCGACCTCGCGAAGGTTCTTCTGCACGGCATTGTCGGCGCGCGCCTGGGCGGTGGTGAACGCGCCCTCGGTGGGCTTCTGGACGGAGTCGTCGGCGGACCCCTCGA
>JAUNUA010000129.1 GCA_030538435.1 Brachybacterium sp. | reverse complement strand
GTCCTGGGTGCGGCCGGCCCGGCCCGCCTGCTGCCAGAGTGAGGCCCGCGTCCCCGGCCAGCCTGCGATCAGCACGGCCTCCAGGCCCGCGATGTCGATCCCGAGCTCCAGGGCGTTGGTCGAGGCGAGTGCCCTCAGGTCGCCGTCGCGCAGCCGGTCCTCCAGCTCCCGCCGCTCCGAGGCGAGATACCCGCCGCGGTACGCCGCGACGCGCGTCGCAGCGTCGGCGAGGTCCGCGGGTCCTCCCCGGTCAGCTTTCTGCTCCAGCAGTCGTCGCGCACCCGAGGCGACGAGCTCCGCCCCGCGCCGGGAGCGAGCGAAGGCGAGGGTCTGCACACCGTGTTCGACGAGGTCCGCGAGCAGCGCCGCGGTCTCGCTGGTCGCCGAGCGGCGCTGCGGCTCCTCCCGCGACGGACCCCTATCGTCCGGGTGCCGACCGGCGGCCTCCGCTGCCGCATCCAGCGTTTCGGCCGGATCACCTGTCGAATCAGTCGCAGAGCCGTCCTCCGCCCGGCCGGGGCGCCCATCGACCCGTGCCCTCGTTCCCGGCTCCCACAGCGCGAACGTCACCCCGGAGCGTGGAGACCCGTCCTCGGTGACCGCCTCCACCTCAGCGCCGATCAGGCGGGAGGCGGAGATTCCGGGGCCGGCCACCGTCGCCGAGGCCAGCACGAAGGTCGGGTCCGCGCGGTACAGCGCCGCGATGCGCCGCAGCCGCCGCAGCACCATCGCCACATGGGAGCCGAACACCCCGCGGTAGGAGTGGCACTCATCGACCACCACGTACCGCAGCGCCCGGAAGAACGTCGCCCACTGGTCATGACCGGGCAGGATCCCGAAGTGCAGCATGTCGGGATTGGTGAGCACCACAGTGCCGTGGCGACGGATCCAGCGCCGCTGCTCCGGCGGGGTGTCCCCGTCGAAGGTGGCGACGCGGGCATTGGCGATCCCGGCGCCGTCGGCGAGCGCGGTGATGTTGGTCAGCTGGTCCGCGGCGAGCGCCTTCGTCGGCGAGAGGTACAGGACGGTCGCCCGCGGCTGCGTGCGATCCACGGCCCGTGCCCCGACGGCGGTCAGCGCGGGCAGCAGGTAGCCGAGGGACTTCCCCGAGGCGGTCGCCGTCGCGAGCACCACATGCCGGCCGGCATGGGCGAGCTCGGCCGCCTCCGCCTGATGGATCCACGGCTCGTGGATCCCGCGGGAGCGCAGATGCTCCAGCAGGTCCGGATCTGTCCACGCGGGCCAGGGCGCGGTCCGAGCCGCCCGGGAGGGCAGGTGCTCGACGTGCGTGAGGCAGGACCGACGCGTCAGCGGAGCAGTGAGGTCCGTCAGGAGATCATCCGCCCGGCGGCTCATGCCCACATGACCTCCCCGTGTCCTTCACCTCGGCGAGGACCGCTCACCGCAGGCCCTGCGGCACAATCGTCCCATGCCCGACACCCCCCGGCTCGATGCCCCGCGCGCCGACGCGGCACTGGTGGACGCCCTGCGCCAGGACCTCGCGGCCGCCGAGTACACGGTGGAGAGAATCCAGGAGCTGCTGGGGCCTGTCGCTGCGGCGGCGCTCCGCCGCGACCAAGGGCTGCCCGCCCGTCGGCGGCTCGCGGGAAGCCGCGATCCGGCGGCGATCCTGCTGGCCCTGTTCACCCTCGGAGTGGACCAGCCGGATGACCTCGTCGAGGCGGCTCTGCCGCGACTCGGGGTCGACGGGGCGGTCGCACTCGGACTGCTCGAACCCGCCGACCCGGCCACCTCCACGCCTCACCCCGCGCCGCGCATGCGCGCCCGGGTGGACCTCGCCCCGTACTCCGCCACCGACGACCTCGGAGAGGTGCAGTGGTGGATCGCCTCGGACCGCTCCGAGCTCGCCACCGCGGAGCCGCTGCGCGAGGACCACGTGCTGGGGGTGGGTGGCGCCTCCCTCACCCTCGCCCGTATCACCCCGCGCGAGGTGGTCGGCCGGGTGCTGGACCTCGGCTGCGGCTGCGGCATCCAGGCCCTGCACGCCTCCCGGCACGCCGCGCAGGTCGTCGCGACAGACCTGTCCGAACGGGCCCTCGCCTTCACCGCCCTGAACGCCGCGCTGAACGGCATCAGCCTCGACCTGCGCGCTGGGTCGCTGCTGGAACCGGTCACCGGAGAGACCTTCGACCTGATCGTCTCCAACCCCCCGTTCGTCATCACCCCCCGGTCACCGTCGACGCCACTCTGGACATACCGCGACGGCGGAGCCGACGGAGACACACTCCTCGCATCCCTCCTGCACGCCCTGCCGGACCACCTCGCACCAGGCGGTCGTGCGGTTCTGCTGGGCAACTGGGAGGTCTCACCCGAGGAGCCGTGGGATGCCCACCCCCGGGCCTGGCTCGACGGCACGGGCCTCGACGCCTGGATCATCCAGCGCGAGACCGAGGACCCCGCGGAGTACGCCGAGACCTGGGTCCGCGACGGCGGCATCACAGGCCGCGATCCGGAGTGGGACGCGCTCGCCGGCGCCTGGATGGAGGACTTCGAGACCCGCGACGTCGCCGCAATCGGCTTCGGGTACCTGCTGCTGTCCCGCCCAGCGGAACCCGACCCCGGTGCGGCCCCGGTCATCCGCGCCGAACAGGTCGCCACCTCCGGCAGCGGGTCCCTCGGGGCGCACCTCGCCGCGGGCCTGGAACTGCTGCGTCCACTCTCCCGTCTCGACGACGACGCCCTACTGGCGCTGCGCGCCGTCCGTGCGCCCGATGTGGTGGAACGACGCCACCTCACCCCCGGTGCCCTCGACCCGCTGCTGATCGAGATCGTGCAGGGTGGGGGCCTTGGCCGGACGGTCCGCGCAGACCAGATGCTCGCGGCGACCCTCGGGGCGGCCGACGGCGAGCTCACACTCGGTCAGATCATCGGCGCGGTCGCCGCCCTCACCGACCACGACCCCGAGACGGCGCGGCAGGACCTCGCGCCACGGCTGCGCGAGCTGCTGCTCGGCGGACTGCTCACCCTGCCCGGTACGGCCGGGACGCCCGGCAGGGTCGAGGCCCCGTGAGCACGTTCTCCCTCTCCTGGCGCTTCGCCGGGTCGCTCCTGCTCTGCCTCGCCTGCGCGGTCGGGGTGTGGTCGCTCGCCTCCTTCGCGGTGCACACCGCCCGCGGGCAGCGGCTCGACCAGATGGTGCTGACCGCGGGGAGGAACGACGACGGGCCGATCGCCCAGCTCGTCTTCCCCGTGTTGAACACCGTGTCCATCCCGGTGGTGCTCGTCGCCCTGGTCGCCGCGATCATCGTGGCGCTCGTCCGCCGACGCTTCGGAACCGCCCTGCACATGGTGCTGCTGGTGGGCGGTGCAGCGCTGACCACCGAGATCCTGAAGGAGTTCGTCATCACCCGGGAGAGCCTCGCCCCCGGGCTCGAGGTGACCCCCAACTCCTACCCGTCGGGCCATGCGACGCTCGCCGCCTCCATCACCCTGGCGGTGGTCCTCGCCGTCCCGCCACGGCTGCGCAGCCTGGTGGCGATCCTCGGTGCCGGGTGGACCGCCGCCGCGTCCATCGGCACCATCGCCTCCGGATGGCACCGCCCGTCCGACGTCATCGGGGCGCTGCTGGTGGTCGGTGCCTGGTCGTTCCTGGTCCTCGCCCTGGACGCGTTCACTGCGCTCGCGCGGGACCGTGAGGGGCAGGCGAAGCCGCTGCGCCTCAGTGGGGGCCTCGCCCTGGTGGTCCTCGCCGCGGTGGGGATCGTCGGACTCGCGGGCGCGGTGATCGCCGCCGCGGCGCTGCCGCTGCCGCTCGCGCTGGACGACCCGGCCGATCAGCTGGTGGCGTACGGCGCCACGGCACTCACGGTCACGGGCCTGGTCGCGGTGCTGGTCTCGACCTTGCTCGCCCTGCGCGTGCCGGAACTCCCACGGAGCGACGAGGACCACCGTGTACGGTGACTTCCGTCCGAGGGGCCGGAAGTCCTCGGGAAGCTGCTGCAGCGACGTCGGGGGCACCTCCCGGACGTGCGCCGGAAAGGAAGTGTGATCGTGGCCGGTCGCCATCTGGTCATCGTCGAGTCGCCCGCCAAGGCGCGCACCATCGGCCGGTATCTCGGGGACGACTTCACCGTGGAGGCCTCGGTGGGGCATATCCGCGACCTGCCACAGCCCAAGGACCTCCCGGCCGACATGAAGAAGGGCCCCTTCGGCAAGTTCGCCGTGGACGTCGAGGACGGCTTCGAGCCGTACTACGTGATCGACCCGGACAAGAAGAAGAAGGTCGCGGAGCTGCGCAAGCTCCTGAAGGACGCCGACACCCTGTACCTCGCCACCGATGAGGACCGTGAGGGAGAGGCGATCGCCTGGCATCTGCTGCAGGTCCTGAAGCCGGGGAAGTCCACGCCCGTGCACCGCATGGTCTTCCACGAGATCACCCAGGAAGCCATTCAGGGGGCGCTGCAGAACACCCGTCAGATCGACGACCGCCTGGTGGACGCCCAGGAGACCCGCCGGATCCTGGACCGACTGATCGGCTACGAGGTCTCCCCCGTCCTGTGGCGGAAGATCAAGCAGGGCACCAGCGCCGGGCGCGTCCAGTCCGTCGCGACGCGCCTGGTCGTGGATCGGGAACGCGAGCGCATGGCCTTCGTCGCCAGCGCCTACTGGGACATCACCGGCACCTTCGCCGTGGAGGACACCGCCCAGGCACCCTTCACCGCGAAGATTCGCAGCGTCGACGGCTCCCGCGTCGCCAGTGGACGCGACTTCGCCGACGACGGCACGGTGAAGACCCGCGGCGTCACGGTGCTCACCGAGCAGACCGCCACGGAGCTGGTCACCGCGCTCGAGGGGGCGCCCGCCACCGTCACCTCGATCGAGGCGAAGCCCTACACCCGCCGTCCCGCGGCGCCGTTCACCACCAGCTCCCTGCAGCAGGAGGCGAGCCGCAAGCTGCGCCTGGGCGCCCGTCAGACAATGCGGGTCGCGCAGAGCCTGTACGAGAACGGCTACATCACCTACATGCGCACCGACTCGGTGGCGCTGTCCGGGGAAGCGGTCCGCGCCTCCCGCGCTCAGGCCGCCGAGCTGTACGGCGCGCAGTTCGTGCCCGATGCGCCCCGCGTCTACTCCTCGAAGTCCGCGAACGCACAGGAGGCGCATGAGGCGATCCGCCCCGCCGGATCCAGCTTCCGCACCCCCGCCCAGGTCTCCGGCCAGCTGAGCGGGGATGAGTTCCGCCTCTACGAGCTGATCTGGAAGCGCACCGTCGCCTCCCAGATGGCCGACGCGAAGGGCTCGACAACCACGGCGCAGCTGACCGTCGAGGGCGCCGGCCGCAGCGCCGTGTTCTCCGTCTCCGGGACAGTCATCACCTTCCGCGGGTTCCTCGCCGCCTACGAGGAGGGCCGCGATGCCTCCCGCTACGCCGAGGACAGCGACGACAAGCGCCTCCCGGAGATGACCGAGGGCCAGAGGCTCGATGTGCGAGAGCTGCAGCCCGAGGGCCATGAGACGACGCCCCCGCCCCGATACACCGAGGCGTCGCTGGTGCGGGCCCTCGAGGAGCGCGGTATCGGCCGCCCCTCCACCTACGCCGCGACCATCTCCACCATCCAGGACCGCGGCTACGTGCTGCGACGCGGCAGCGCCCTGGTGCCCTCCTGGACGGCGTTCTCCGTCGTCGCGCTGCTCGAGCAGCACTTCGGTTCCCTCGTCGACTACGACTTCACCGCGCAGATGGAGAACGACCTCGACCGGGTCTCCCGCGGCGAGCTGGAGCGCCCCCGCTACCTGGAGAACTTCTACTTCGGCGACGGCACCGGGGAGATCGGGCACCTGGGCCTGAAGGCCACGGTCGACGACCTCGGGGAGATCGACGCCCGCCGCATCAACTCCGTCCCCATCGGGGAGGGCATCACCTTGCGCGTCGGCCGGTACGGTGCCTTCGTCGAGCGTCCCCAGCTGGACGATGACGGGAAACCGGTGGAGGGCGCCGACCCGGTCCGCGCCTCCGTCGGTGAGGACATCGCGCCCGACGAGCTCACCGTCGCGAAGGCCACCGAGCTGCTCGAGAGGCAGAAGGACGACGGCCGCGAGCTCGGCACCGATCCCGAGACCGACCGCACCATCATCGCCAAGGACGGTCGCTACGGCCCCTACGTCACGGAGGTGCTGGTCGAGGACCCGGAGGACACCACCCCGAAGTCGAAGCGCCCGAAGCCCCGCACCGCCTCGCTCCTGTCCAGCATGGATCTCGCGACGGTCGACCTCGAGCAGGCGCTGCGCATCCTTCGTCTGCCGCGGGTGGTGGGCACTACCGAGGACGGCACCGAGATCACCGCCCAGAACGGCCGCTACGGCCCGTACCTCAAGAAGGGCACGGACTCGCGCTCCCTGGAGTCCGAGGAGCAGATCTTCTCGATCACCCTTGAGGAGGCGGAGAAGATCTACGCCCAGCCCAAGCAGCGCGGACGCGCCGCCGCGAAGCCCCCGCTGAAGGAGCTCGGCACCGATCCCACCAGCGAGAAGCCGATCGTGGTGAAGGACGGCCGGTTCGGGCCGTACATCACGGACGGGTCCACCAACGTGACGCTGCGCAAGGACGATGTGCTGGAGAACCTCACCCACGAGATCGCGGTGGAGCGGCTCGCCGAGAAGCGCGCCAAGGGCCCCGCGAAGCGCTCCACATCCCGGAAGTCGACGTCGTCGAAGAGCGGCACGACGAAGAGGACCGGCACCCGGAAGAGCGCGACGAAGAAGAGCTGA
>JAUNUA010000128.1 GCA_030538435.1 Brachybacterium sp. | reverse complement strand
AACCGTCTCGAAGGAGATGTGAATGACCTCCGCCCCGACCCCGCACCCCGCGCCCGCCCAGGAAGCTCGCCGCACTGCGGGGGACCGCGGGATGATCCGTGCGACCGCGCTCGCCGTGGTGATCGCGCTGACGATCGATATCGTCGTGATCCTCCTCGCACTGCTCTTCGCCGGCGGCCCAGCGCTCGCCGGAGCTCTGGTGGGGACCGCCCTCGCGCTGGTGATGACCGTTCCCACCTACGGCATTGCGCTCATCGCGCGGCACCTCGGGCCGGCCGGCATGGCCGGCGCGGTGCTCGGGTCCTGGGGCGGGAAGATGGTGGTGGTCCTCGTGGTGCTCCTCCTCATCCGCGACCTGGCCGCCGTCTCCAACTGGTGGGCCGCTGGCGCGCTGCTGGTGGGTGCCGCCTGCGGGATCATCGTGGAAATGGTGATGCTGGCGCGCACCCGCCAGCCCCTCGACACCGCCCCCGCGACAGGGCAGGACCGGGATTGACCTCTGGTAGGCTGAGCGAGGTTCGCGCCCGGACGGACCCCTGCGGCGACGCGGGGTCGCCGACCAGGAGCGGGTACCGAGCGACACCGCCCCGATGTTCACCGACGGACTCTGTGCGGCCGGATGGCCGATCCCCCGGAGTCCGGTGATCGATGACGTAGCCGTCGTGCCGCCCTGCGGCCCGACCCTTGAGCCTGGGAGATCGAGCTGACCACCGCCGACGCCGCCACCGCGCTCCTCGCCACGAGCCAGGGATCGTTCTTCTACATCCCCACCCTGAACGACTTCTTCCCGCCGGCGATCCTCTTCGAGGGCACCATTTTCCAGTTCGACCGCATCCAGCTGGTCCGACTGGTCGTGGTCGCGGTGACCCTGACCTTCCTGTGCCTGGTCGCCTCCCGCGCGACAATCGTCCCCGGGCGCGTGCAGAGCATCGTCGAAGCGATCGTCGAGTTCGTCGACAAGAACATCATTGTGGGCACTCTGGGCCTCCGTGACGGCGCGAAGTACGGGCCCATGCTGATGACGATGTTCTTCCTCATCTTCGTCATGAACCTGGCGGGCCTCGTCCCGGGACTGAACATCCCCGGCTCCTCGGTGATCGGGCTGCCGCTGCTGCTGGCACTGTGGACCTTCGCCACCTACGTGTTCTTCGGGATCAAGCACCACGGCCTCGGCGGGTACCTCAGGCATGCCACCGCGCCCCCCGGGGTGCCCAAGGTCGTGTACCTCCTGCTGATCCCGATCGAGGTCATCCAGGTCTTCATCGTCCGCTGGGCATCCCTCACGATCCGTCTGCTCGCCAACATGATCGGCGGGCACATGATCATCGTGGTGCTGCTGGGCATCACCAATGCCCTGGTGCTGTCCATGTCCTGGTTGGTGGTGATCAGCCCCGCAGCCATTGCGCTCTCCCTCGGAGTGTTCGCCTTCAAACTGTTCGTGGCGGGCCTGCAGGCCTTCATCTTCACGATCCTCTCGGCCGTCTACATCCAGATGGCCATCTCGGACGAGCACTGATCGTCCTCCCGCAAGTTCCCCGTCCCCGCGACACCCCTGCCGTCCGACCGGTCGGCCCAACGAAAGGAAATCCCCCGTGGACCCGATGATCCTCTCCGCCATCGAAGGCAACATCGCGACCCTCGGCTTCGGCCTCGCTGCCCTCGGTCCCGGCATCGGCCTGGGCATCCTGGTCGGCAAGACCGCCGAGGCGCAGGCTCGCCAGCCGGAAATGCGCTCCCAGCTCCAGACCACCATGCTGATCGGCGCCGGCTTCGTGGAGTTCCTCGCGCTCCTCGCCATCGTCTTCGGCCTCGTCCTGTCGTTCTGAGGCCCCCGTGCAGATTCTCGCCGCAGGGGAGGACCCCCAGGGATACGACCTCTTCCTGCCGCCGATGTTCGAGATCTTCTGGTCGGCCGTCTTCATCGCGATCTTCGGTCTGGTGTTCGCCCGGTACGTGCTGCCGCGCCTGAACGCCGTCCTGGACGAGCGCCGCGAGCGCATCGAAGGTGGGATCGAGAGGGCCGAGCAGGTCCAGGCCGAGGCCGACCGCATGAAGGCCGATCAGGAGAGCCGCCTGGCCGAGGCCCGGCAGGAGGCCGCGAAGATCCGCGAGAAGGCCCGCGAGGATGCCGTGCGGATCGTGGAGGAGGCGAAGTCGGCGGCCGCCGTCGAGTCCGACCGTGTGCTCGCGGCCGGACGTGCCCAGCTCGCCGCCGAGCGGCAGAGCGCCAGCACCCAGCTGCGGTCCGAGGTCGGCACGCTGGCCAGCGACCTGGCCTCGAAGATCGTCGGGGAGTCCCTCTCCGACGACGCGCGCTCCGAGCGCGTGATCGACCGCTTCCTGGCCGACCTCGAAGCCTCTCAGACCTCCGCCCGATGAAGGAGCAGTGATGCGAGGAACCTCCGCAGCCTCCCTCCGCGAGCTCACGAGCACCGCGGAGCGCCTCTTCGCCTCCGATGGTGAGCAGAGCCTCACCGACGTCGCTGCCGACCTGTTCGGCGTCGAGGCCGTGATCGACTCCAGCAACCAGGCCGTGCGCCTGCTCTCGGATCCCGGCCGTGAGTTCGAGATCAAGCAGAGCGCCGTGCGCAGCCTGTTCGCGGACCGGATCGGTCACGCTGCGCTCGAGCTGACCCTGGAGGCTGTCGCCCGGCGCTGGTCGGAGCAGCAGGACCTGCTGGATGCGCTCGAGACCCTCGGTGTCGTGGCGCTCCTGCATCGGGCCGACTCCGAGGACGCCCTCGTACGGGTCGAGGAGGAGCTGTTCCAGTTCTCCCGCATCATCGGCCAGTCCGCGGAGCTGTCCGAGGCGTTCGACGCCGCCCGCGAGCGACCCGAGGAACGTCGCCGCATCGCGCGCACGCTGCTGGAGGGCCGCGCCCACCCGCTCACCGAGCTCCTGGCCGCCCAGGCCGTCGGACGCCTCAGCGATGTCAAGCCCGCCCAGCGGGTCCTCGAGCTCGCCGAGCTCGCGTCCGAGCGTCGCCGCCGGCTTCTCGCCGTCGTCACCAGTGCCCGGGAGCTGAGCGATGCTCAGTCCGAGAGGCTTTCTCGTATCCTGGCCTCCATCTACGGACGCGAGGTGCAGATGAACCTCGAGGTTGAGCCCGACGTCGTCGGCGGCCTGCGGATCCAGGTCGGCGACGACCAGATCGACGCCAGCGTCCTGGCCCGCCTCGAGCAGGCCCGGGCACGACTCGTGGCCTGAGAAGACCACCCCCGCACGTACAGCATTCACCCACCCCGCCCGACGGGACAGAACAGACAGGAAGCGGAGCAGCAGCGATGGCCGAGCTCACGATCCGACCGGACGAGATCCGGAACGCCCTGGACAGCGCCGTGTCCACCTACGAGGCCGGCACCCCCGAGCGGGAGGAGGTCGGCCACGTCACCGAGGCCGCCGACGGCATTGCCCGCATCTCCGGCCTGCCGCACCTGATGGCCAACGAGCTGGTCCGCTTCGAGGACGGGACGCTGGGCCTGGCCCTGAACCTCGAGCTGCGCGAGGTCGGCTGCGTCGTCCTCGGTGAGTTCGGCGGCATCGAGGAGGGCCAGGAGGTCCACCGCACCGGCGAGGTCCTCTCCGTCCCCGTCGGCGATTCCTTCCTGGGGCGCGTGGTCGACCCGACCGGGGCCCCCATCGACGGCCTCGGCGAGATCGAGACCACCGAGCGCCGTGCCCTGGAGCTCCAGGCCCCCTCGGTGATGATGCGCAAGTCCGTCAAGGAGCCGCTGCAGACCGGCCTGAAGGCCATCGACGCGATGACGCCGATCGGTCGCGGTCAGCGCCAGCTGATCATCGGTGACCGGCAGACGGGCAAGACCGCGATCGCGATGGACACCATCCTGAACCAGAAGGCGAACTGGGAGACCGGTGACCCCGCCCAGCAGGTGCGCTGCATCTACGTGGCTGTCGGGCAGAAGGGCTCGACCATCGCCGCCGTGCGCGCCGCCCTCGAGGAGGCCGGGGCGCTGGAGTACACCACCATCGTCGCGGCCCCCGCCTCGGACCCGGCAGGCTTCAAGTACATCGCGCCCTACGCCGGCTCCGCCATCGGCCAGCACTGGATGTACGAGGGCAAGCACGTCCTCATCGTGTTCGACGACCTCACCAAGCAGGCCGAGGCCTACCGCGCCGTGTCGCTGCTGCTGCGCCGTCCCCCGGGCCGCGAGGCATACCCCGGTGACGTGTTCTACCTGCACTCCCGCCTGCTGGAGCGCTGCGCGAAGCTGTCCGATGAGATGGGCGGCGGCTCGATGACCGGCCTGCCGATCATCGAGACCAAGGCCAACGACGTCTCGGCGTACATCCCGACCAACGTCATCTCCATCACCGACGGCCAGTGCTTCCTGCAGTCGGACCTGTTCAACGCCAACCAGCGTCCCGCGGTGGACGTGGGCATCTCGGTGTCCCGCGTCGGAGGCTCCGCGCAGATCAAGGCGATGAAGTCGGTCTCCGGCACGCTGAAGATCTCGCTCGCGCAGTACCGCGACCTGGAGTCCTTCGCGATGTTCGCCTCGGACCTGGACGCCGCGTCCAAGCAGCAGCTGAACCGCGGGGCGCGCCTGATGGAGCTGCTGAAGCAGAATCAGTCCAACCCCATGGCGATCGAGGAGCAGGTCATCTCGGTCTGGGGCGGGACCACCGGCAAGTTCGACGACGTCGAGGTCGAGGACGTCCGCGAGTTCGAGCAGGCGCTGCTGGAGTACCTGCGCCACAACGGCTCGGTGCTCTCCACCATCCGCGAGACCAAGAAGTTCGACGACGCCACCCAGGAGGAGGCCGAGCGCCTGCTCGCCGAGGCGAAGTCCGACTTCCTCGCCGGGAAGGGCAAGGATCCGATCCGGGACGAGCGCGGTCGCCTCGAGGACGAGGACATCGAGCAGGAGGCGATCGGCGCGAGCTGAGGCACTGCGCCGACGCACCGCCGACGACCTGCCGACGAGGGAGAGACATGGGAGCCCAGCAGAGGGTGTACAAGAAGCGGATCCGCTCCGCTCAGGGCATGAAGAAGATCTTCAAGGCCCAGGAGATGATCGCCGCCGCGCGCATCGCCAAGGCCCACGAGCGGGTGCTCGCCACCACGCCGTACGCCGAAGCGATCACGCAGGCCATCGGGGCGCTGGCCGCGCACTCCCGCGACCCGGAGCATCCGTTCCTGCGTCAGGACCGCCACGAGACCGGGCATGTCGTCATCCTGCTCATCACGGCCGACCGCGGCATGGCGGGCTCCTACTCCTCGAACACCATCCGCGAGGCCGAGCAGCTGACCAACAAGCTGGAGGACCAGGGCAAGACCGTGGAGCTGTACGTGGTCGGTCGCAAGGGCGACACCTACTACCGCTTCCGCAACCGTCCCCCGGTGCGGTCGTGGACCCCGTACAAGGAGGACGAGCTGCCGACGATCGGCCGGGAGATCTCCGAGCATCTGCAGGAGCGCCTGCTGAGCGAGGATCCCGAGGTGCACCTCGACGAGCTGTATGTGGTGGGCACCCGCTTCCGCAGCCGCTTCCAGCAGACCGCCCAGGCGGTCCGGATGGTCCCGCTGCAGGTGGCCGAGGCCCCCAAGGACGCCGTCTTCCCCCTCTACGAGTTCGTGCCGGACGTGGAGTCCGTGTTCGACGAACTCGTGCCGCGCTACGTCACAGCGCGCCTCGTGAACATCCTGCTCCAGTCGATGGCATCGGAGCATGCCGCCCGTCAACGGGCCATGCAGACCGCCGTGGACAACGCCGAGCAGCAGGCCCGCAAGTTCACCCGTCTTGCCAACTCGGCCCGCCAGGCCGAGATCACCCAGGAGATCACCGAGATCGTGGGCGGTGCCGACGCCCTCGCCGGCTCCGGGCGCACCGTCCGCTGAAACCCGCAAGCCCCCGATCAGACATCCTGGGTCCGACCCATTGGAGAGAGCACAGATGAGCATCACCGCCCCCGAGACCACGGAGACCACCGAGTCCCGCAGCGCCGACGGCCGCGTCGCCCGCGTCACCGGCGCCGTCGTCGACATCGAGTTCCCGCCCGGGAAGATCCCCGAGCTGAACAACGCGCTGACCACCGAGATCACCCTGGACAGTGACGGCGAGACCGCCCACACCCTGTGGCTGGAGACCGCCCAGCACCTGGGTGACGGGATGGTCCGCGCGATCGCGCTGAAGCCCACCGACGGCCTGGTCCGCGGCCAGGCGGTCACCGACCGCGGCGAGGCCATCTCCGTGCCCGTCGGCGATGTGACCCTCGGCAAGGTGTTCGACACCGTCGGCAACGTCCTGAACCTCGAGGAGGGCGAGCAGCTCGAGATCTCCGAGCGCTGGCCCATTCACCGCAAGGCCCCCAACTTCGACCAGCTGGAGTCCAAGACCCAGATGTTCGAGACGGGGATCAAGTCGATCGACCTGCTCACCCCGTACGTCCAGGGCGGCAAGATCGGCCTGTTCGGCGGTGCGGGCGTCGGCAAGACGGTCCTCATCCAGGAGATGATCTACCGCGTCGCCAACAACCACGACGGTGTGTCCGTGTTCGCCGGCGTCGGCGAGCGCACCCGTGAGGGCTGGGACCTCATCGAGGAGATGACCGAGTCCGGCGTCATCGAGAAGACCGCCCTCGTGTTCGGTCAGATGGACGAGCCGCCGGGCACCCGTCTCCGCGTGGCGCTGTCGGCGCTGACCATGGCGGAGTACTTCCGCGATGTGCAGAAGCAGGACGTGCTGCTGTTCATCGACAACATCTTCCGCTTCACCCAGGCCGGCTCCGAGGTCTCCACGCTGC
>JAUNUA010000127.1 GCA_030538435.1 Brachybacterium sp. | reverse complement strand
TTGCTGACTGACATGTCCGCGCCGCTCGGGCGGACCGCGGGGAACGCTGTCGAGGTCGCCGAATCCGTGGAGGTTCTCGCCGGGGGCGGACCCGCCGATGTGGTCGAACTGACCGTCGCGCTCGCCGCGGAGATGCTCGACTCCGCCGGACGACCCACCGGCACGGACGACATCCGGGAGGCCCTCGCCGATGGCCGCGCCATGGACACGTGGCGCGCGATGATCGCGGCTCAGGGAGGGGATCCGGACGCGGAGCTCCCGAGGGCGCGCCACGTGGAGGAGTATCGGGCGTCGGCCGACGGGGTCGTCACCGGGCTCGACGCGATGGGCGTCGGGGTCGCTGCGTGGCGGCTCGGTGCCGGTCGCTCACGCCCCGGTGAGGACGTGCAGGCCGCCGCGGGTGTCGTCATCCGACGGCACCTGGGGGAGCAGGTGAAAGCAGGCGATGTCCTCGCTGAGCTGCACACAGACACCGAGGACCGGATCGACCGGGCCCGCGAGGCCCTCGACGGCGCCTGGACCTTAAGCACGGGCAGCGAGGACGGGACCGGGCGCGCCATCGTCCTCGACCGCATCACGGCGGACTGAGTCGAGCGCGGAGCGACGGTGCGATGTGCTCGCGCGTGAGCGGAGCCAGTCGTACGCCCCCAGCTTTCCCGTGGAGGGGGAACCCGTCGAGGGGGAACCAGCGCACATCGTCGATCTCCGCCTGCGCCTCGACGTCCCGGGGGAGAGCCTCCGACGGGGCAAGGAAGACGTCGGCGAGGACATCTGTCGCCGCCTCGTTCGCGGCGGCCGCCCGGTAGCGGCCGAGGAACTCGAGATCCTCGGGGTCCAGGAGCGCGCCCAGTTCTTCGCCGACCTCCCGGACGGCCGTGTCTCGCGGGTCCTCACCGGGCTCGATCTTCCCACCCACCTGCATGTACGTCTCAGTGCCGCGTTTGCGGACCGCGAGCAGCTCCCAGCCGTCCGCAGCGGCGCGCAGGAAGCACACCGCGGCGACGTGGATTGTCGGAATACCCTTCGCGTGCGCCATGGTGTCCGGGGCGAGTTGTGTGGTGGAAGGTCCCCGGTCCACCGGGGCATCGCCCGGGTGCACGGGCGTACTTCCCGGATGAGCGGGGGCATCTCTGGGGGCGCGTGGACCGGCATCGGCCGCAGTGCCGGAGACGGCATCGTCTGCGACGACGGAGTCGAGGGGGCCGGGGGTCGCGGCGAGTGCTCTCAGGTGGCGCACACCGGAGCGCAGACCCACCGGGCGCATCCCGGCGGCCTGCCATCGGGCGATGTCGGACCGCTGTTCGCGGGCGAGCGCCCAGCCGCGCCGCAGCAGGGTCAGCGGGGGCTTGCGCGCCTCTTTCAGGTCGCGAACCAGGCGCAGCGCGAAGACGAGGAGTGCGGGCCGATCGATCACCACGGCGTCCGCGAGCAGCCCCGCCTCGGTCAGAGGTCCGACGAGCTCGGCCGCGAAGATCCCCTCCGCGGCGATCAACCGGTGCCCGGTGACGTCGAGCCGGCGGCTGCCCGTGCGGCGCGACGTGGAGATGGAGTACGTCGGCACGTCTGCTCGGCCGTCCCGGCAGAGCACTGCCAGCGCCTCGAGCGCGGCGTCACGGTCCCAGGATGCCGGGTCGTCCCAGTCGACGATCCCGAACCGGCGGGGGAGCCCCGGGTCGTCGAGGTCGCGGTAGAACTCATCGAGCGCTAGCAGCGGCACGCCGCTGCGACGCGTCATGACCCCTTTGCCACTCCCGGAGGGCCCGGCCACCAGGACGATCCGGCGCTCAGTGGAGGTCAGTGAGGAGGCGCGGTCGGGATCGCTCATGGACGACGATTCTAGATCCGCGCGTGCCACCGACTGTCGGCATCCTCCCACCCGCACCCCGCTTGTCCGCGGTGCTCGGCGGTGCCCGCCGTGCCAGAATCGCGACATGACGAACATGGATTCCGCTGACCTCGCCCCGCTCATCGACCACACCCTGCTGAAGCCGGAGGCGACCCGCGCGGACGTCGACGCCCTGGTCGCGGAGGCGGAGGAGCTCGGCGTGTACTCGGTCTGTGTGTCGCCCTCGATGCTTCCGGTGCAGACCTCGGTGAAGGTCGCGACGGTGTGCGGCTTCCCCTCCGGCCAGCACGCCTCGGAGGTGAAGGCCGCCGAGGCGAAGGACTCCGCCGCGAAGGGTGCCGATGAGGTCGACATGGTCATCAACATCGGGCTCGCCAAAGCGGGGGAATGGGATGCGCTCGAGGCGGACATCCGCGCCGTCCGGGAGGCCGCGCCCGCGCCCGTCGTGCTGAAGGTGATCATCGAGTCGGCCACTCTCACCGATGAACAGATCGTCGCGGCATGCCGCGCCACCGAGAGCGCCGACGCGGATTTCGTGAAGACCTCCACCGGTTTCCACCCGACCGGCGGCGCCAGTGAGCACGCAGTCCGTCTGATGCGCGAGACAGTGGGCGACCGCCTTGGCGTCAAGGCGTCCGGCGGGATCCGCTCCCGCGAGGCGGCAGAGCTGATGGTCGCCGCGGGCGCCACCCGTCTTGGTCTCTCCGGCTCGCGGGCCGTGCTCGAGGGCTGAGCTTCACACCTGCCCGGTCATTCGGGATCATCACCGGCGGGATCTGCGCGGGAACTTCCCGACCCGGAACTCGTGGAACCGGAACGCGCCGGGCCCGACGATGCCAATGCCTGGCGGGGGAGTCGGATGCGGTGCAGGGGCGTCGTCGGCGAGCGACCCTCTGCACCGTGGGGGCTGTTCCACACGATGGTTGTGCGCCGCGGCCCGGCACGCAGCTCGACGCGCCACCGGCCGTGCGATTTCGCGTTGTTGCACCGCACGCACAGCCCCTGAGCATTGTCGAAGGCGGTGGGACCGCCATGCTCGACGGGAACGATGTGGTCGTCGTGGCGGACCCGTTCGCCGCACCACGGGGTGCGGCAGGTGGCGTCCCGCCACCGGGTCATGCGCCGGATCCCGACGGGGAACGTCCGGGCGCGTGACTCCATCGCGACGAGCTCGCCGCTCTGGGGATGGGTGTACAGGCGCCGGAAGATCGCAGCGGTCTTAGAATCAGGATGTTCATCGGACGGTGTGTCGTCGCAGAGCGTTGTACGGATCAGGTGCGCGGGCACCTGGCCGTAGCCCTCGACGAGAGCGGTCTCGCCATCCGGGTCGGTGAACAGCGCGTGGTCAGTGATGACGATGCCGACGTCGAACCGCACCGGGTCCATCGCGTCATCGCGGCCCAGCAGCGTGTCAACGAGGGCGTCGGCCTCCAGTGCACGGAGCCCGCCACGTTCTCCTGCAGCGCGCCGCGACTCGGCCTCGATCGAAAGCCGCTTGCCGATCGCGGCGGCATCGATCCCGCGGATGCGCGCGGTCAGATTCGCCATGCCGTCGGCGAGCGGAGTGATCCTCACCTCGCGCCGCCGCAGCGCGGTCGCACTGCGCACGTGACGGTGGTCCTGGTCCACCTGGTCGGCGAGGCTGCGGATCTCGCCGCGCAGCCGCTTCGTGCCAAGACCCTCCAGAGCTGCGGGGTCATGAGCAAGGTGCGTGTCGATCGCGGCGATCGCCTCCGGCGCCGCGCCGTCGAGCGTGGTGGCGATGGTGCGTGCCTGCGCGGGTGTGAGGTCCCCATCGCGCAGCAGGTCCCGGGTCTCCGGCATCTGTTCGACCAAGCGGGTCGCGGCCGAGAGCGACATGGCGGCGCTGCGGGGGCTGACGCGCCGGGCAAGGGCGATCTCGGAGACCGCTGCCGCACCCCGACGATCCTCCTCGACACCGCGGTCGGCGTCGGCCCGTCGGATCCGTCGAGCGGCCTCGACCTGCCAGGAGATGCTGATCGCGGCCAAGGCCGACTCGAGGCCGGAGAGGGCCGCGAGCACGGAGAGCGCCTCCTCGGGACTGCCCGGCGCGCAGTCCCGGACGCCGTCCCGGGTGCTGGATCCGCAGAGCGCCGCCCCGGTGGCGGACACGACCGCGCGCAGTACGCGGTCCGCCGTGTCGGCCGCCGTGCCGGCGACCTCGGGGGTGGGTGTCTGCTGATCCATGGTCCTATCCGATCAGGACCCTCTGACATTCGAGATCTGGGGCGGGAAGCGACCGGGGATTAACCGCGTAGCGACGAGCGCCGCGGCTCGGAACGACCTCCTCCGCGGCAAGAAGCGACCGTCGCTAGAGCGCCCTATGACCACCAGCTCAGTCGATCCTGAGCGCCGCCTCCATGTCGTCCCGCACGCGGGCAAGCCGCTCCGCCGCCCGGCTGCGCGCAGCCCCGAGCGCCGCATCGTCAGCGCCCGGATCGACCTGCTCCACCACCTCCAGGTATGCCTTCAGCTTCGGCTCCGTCCCAGACGGCCGGACGATGACACGGGAGTCGTCACCGGTGACCAGCAGCATCCCGTCGGTGGGGGGCAGGCCGGTGGTCTCCACCGTTCCGTCGGCGAGGTCCTGCACGTCGGTGACCGACGCGCCACCGAGCGTCGTCGGCGCCTGCTCTCGCAGCTGCGTCATCATCACCTGCAACAGCGCGAGGTCCTCGACCCGCAGCGACAGCTGCGCAGTCGAGAACAGGCCGTGGGCTCGGGCGATGTCGTCGAGCTTCCCCACCAGGGTGCGCCCCTCGGCCTTCGCCTGTGCCGCCATCTCCGCGACCACCAGGGCGGTCGACAGGCCGTCCTTGTCGCGCACCACGTCCGGCAGCACGCAGTACCCGATCGCCTCCTCGTACCCGAAGGCGAGACCGGGGGTGCGGGCGATCCATTTGAACCCGGTGAGGGTCTGCGCGGCCGGGCGCCCCGCGGACTCGGCTATGCGGGTCAGGGCGCGGGAGGAGACGGTCGAACTGGCGAAGGTGCCCTCATAGCCATGGACGTCGATCAGGTGTGCACCGAGCAGCATCCCCAGTTCGTCCCCGGTCAGCATCCGCCACTGGCCCTGGTGCGGATCCACGACGGCGGCGGCGCAGCGGTCCGCGTCGGGGTCGTTCGCGATCACCACGTCCGCCTCGACGGTGCGGGCCAGCTCGAGCGCCAGGTCGATGGCGCCGCTCTCCTCGGGGTTCGGGAACGACACGGTCGGGAAATCCGGGTCGGGGTCCGCCTGCTTCGCGACCGGGTGCACCTCGCGGAAACCCGCCCGGGCCAACGCGGCCATCGCGGTCTCGTGGCCGACACCGTGCATGGCAGTGTGCACGATCCGCACGTCCCGCGGTCCGTCCGGCAGCGGGAGGGCGCAGATCGCCTCCAGGTACGCCTCGCGCAGGTCCGCGCCGAGCACCTCCCAGCCGTCCTCCGCGCGGGGGATGTCCTGCACGGCGCCGACCGCGGCGATCCGCTCGGCGATCTCGGCGTCGGCGGGCGGCACGATCTGCACGCCCCGCCCGATCGGCTCGCTCGCCCGCCCCCCGAGGTACACCTTGTACCCGTTGTCCGCGGGAGGATTGTGCGACGCAGTCACGACAATGCCCGCGTCGGCCTCGAGATGCCGGGTGGCGAAGGCGATCAACGGGGTGGGGCAGTGTCCGTCCGTGAGACGCACCCGCAGACCCGCCGCGGTCATGATCGCGGCGCTCGCCTCGGCGAAGGCGCGGGATCGGTGCCGGGCATCGTGCCCGATGACGACCAGCGGGGCGTCCGGCGTGTCGGCGCCACCGATCACCCCCAGCAGGTGGTCGGCGATCCCGCGGGCCGCCCGGGACACGACCGCCAGGTTCATCCGGTTCTCCCCGGGTCCCATCCGTCCCCGCAGCCCCGCCGTACCGAACACGAGGGGCCCCGCGAAGATGTCCCGCAGCTCCGCGAGCGCTTCCTCCTCGGTCTCCGCGCGCTGCACGAGGGCGAGCAGCTCCGCGGCATCGCCGTCGTCGGGGTCATCGGCAGCCCATGCCCGGGCGCGCGCCAGCACCTGCTGGTCGGGGGTCATCGGGACCCGCCGGAGGTCTCGCCCTCCGCGGTGGAAGCGACGCGGCCGATGATGTCGGCCAGCAGCCGTGAGATGCGCGGGCCCGCCTCCCGGCCCGCCTCGAGGACCTCCTCGTGGCTGAGGGGCTCTGCGGCGATCCCGGCGGCGAGGTTCGTGACCAGCGAGATGCCCAGTACCTCCAGTCCGGCCTCGTGCGCGGCGATCGCCTCCAGGGCGGTCGACATGCCGACCAGCGTCGCCCCGACGGTGCGGGCCATGCGCACCTCCGCCGGGGTCTCGTACGACGGCCCGCGGAACTGCATGTAGACGCCCTCGGGGAGATCCGGGTCGATCTCGCGGGCGAGTTCGCGCAGGCGTGGGGTGTACACGTCGGTCATGTCGACGAAAGCGGGGCCCACCAGCGGCGTGCTGCCGGTGTGGTTGATCTGGTCGGCGATCAGCACCGCGGTGCCGGGGCCGTGTGCGACGTCGATGCCGCCGCAGCCGTTGGTGAGGACCACCGTGCGGCAGCCTGCCGCGGCGGCCGTCCGTACTCCGTGGACGACGGGTCCGACGCCGACGCCCTCGTACAGGTGGGTGCGGGACCCCAGCACCAGGACGTGGGCGCCTCCGTGCTCCGCGGGGAGCCGCACAGAGCGGAGCATGCCGACGTGGCCGGGGACCGCCGGTGGGCGGAAGCCGGGAATGCTGGTGGCCTCGGCCTCCCACACCGTGTCCCCGATCAGGTCCGCGGCGCCGGACCAGCCCGAGCCGAGCTGCAGGGCGATGTCGTGGCGAGGGATGCCGCTCTCTGCGGCGAGGGCCTCGGCGGCCTCGCGGGCGAGGTCGGGGGCGGTGATCTGCTGTGCGTCGTCCATGCCGATGATCCTATGGGCCCGCGGATGCCTCG
>JAUNUA010000126.1 GCA_030538435.1 Brachybacterium sp. | reverse complement strand
TTCTTCGGGGTGCCGGTAGGCTTCGCGCCACCGGAAGGCTTCGCGCCACCGGAGGCCTTCGACTCGCCGTCGGCCTTCTTCGCCGGCATCGCATCGCGCAGTTTGCGAGCGACCGGGGGCTCGATGGTCGAGGAGGCCGAGGTGACGAACTCACCCATCTCCTGCAGCTTCTGCAGGACGGCCTTGCTGGGATGTCCGAGCTCCTTGGCGAGCTCGTGCACGCGGACCTTTGCCACAATTCTCCTGTCTCGGTCCGCGGCCTGACAGGACGGCGCGGACCATTAACTCCTGAGGGTGCTCATGATCGAGTACTCATCGGATGTCCATTGGTTCTTCTACCCGCTTCTCATGTGATGGGTGGTGGTACTCCTCGAGGTCCCGCGCCAGATGGGCGGTGCCGACCCTGCCCCGGAAAGATCGGGCCAGGCCACCCCGCCGCAGGGCGAGGTCGAGGCATCGGGCGTCGTCATGGAGCCACGCCCCGCGGCCGGGAGCCGATCGTTGCGGATCGACGCGCACCTCGGGCGCTCCTCCGGCCGGGGATCCATCCCTGACCAGACGCACGAGCTGGTCGCGCGGGGCCTTCTCTCGACAGCCGACGCACGTGCGCTCGGGCCGATGGTGTGCGGCGCGCGGATCCACACCGTCACCTCCGTCCTCAAGCGCACCGCGCCCGGGGCGCGCGCAGTGGTCTCCCACGGGGCAGCGCTCGGTGCGCGGACAGCCCAGCCAGTGTAGCTCAGCGCGGTCGGGGCGGGCGCGCCCTGGAGGGCGCACGTGGCCGACGCCTCGCGCTGCCGGTCTCCATCAGGCGTCGGCGTCGTCCCGGGCGCCCGGATCCATCGTCCGGGCGTGGCCCTGATCGGTGCGGATGTCGATCTTCCAGCCGGTGAGCTTGGCGGCGAGCCGCGCGTTCTGTCCTTCCTTGCCGATGGCGAGGGAGAACTGGCCTTCGGGCACGGTCGCCCGGACCACGCGCCCCACCTCGTCGATCACGGCCACGGCGTCGACGCGGGCCGGGGAGAGGGCATTCGCGACGAAGGACGCCGGGTCCTCTTGGTAGTCGACGATGTCGATCTTCTCCCCGTCGAGCTCATTCATCACGGAGCGCACGCGCTGCCCCATCGGCCCGATGCAGGCGCCCTTGGCGTTCACTCCCGGGACCGTGGCGCGGACAGCCATCTTGGTGCGATGTCCGGCCTCCCGGGCGAGCGCCATGATCTCCACGGTGCCATCGGCCACCTCGGGGGCCTCCAGGGCGAACAGTCGCCGCACGAGGTTCGGGTGGGAGCGCGAGAGCGTGACCTGCGGGCCCTTGGGGCCGCGGCGGGTCTCGACCACGTAGGCGCGCAGGCGCCGTCCGTGGTGGTAGTCCTCCCCGGGCACCCGCTCGTGCGGCGGCAGCACGGCCTCGACGGTGCCGAGGTCCACCAGCACCATGCGCGGGTCGCGGCCCTGCTGGATCACGCCGGAGACGATGTCGTCCTCGCGGCCGGAGAACTCGCCCATCACGGCTTCGTCCTCGAGCTCGCGGATGCGCTGGAAGATGACCTGCCGTGCGGTGGACGCCGCCACTCGTCCGAAACCAGCGGGGGTGTCATCCCATTCGCGCTCGACGACGCCGTCCTCGTCGACCTCCTGGGCGAGGACCGCGACCCGGCCGGTCTTCTCATCGATCTCCACCCGTGCGGTGCGGGCGTGGTCGTCGGTGTGCTGGTAGGCGACCAGCAGTGCCTGGCGGATGGCGTCCAGCAGGATCGGCAGGCTGATGTCGCGTTCGCGTTCGAGCGCGCGCAGCGCCCCCATGTCGATGTCCATCTCAGCTCTCCTTGTCGGCGGGGCCGTCGGGCCCGGGGTCGGGGCGGAGGTCGGCGAGCTCAGGCAGATCCGCGAGGTCGGTCGGCGGGGAGAACTCGATCTCCACGCGGGCCGTGTCGACCTGCGCGAGGGGCAGCCGCAGACGCTCCTGGTCCGCGCGGGCGGGGCGGCGCTGGCCCTTCGTGCCCCTGGGCCGCTCGGGCCGCAGGACAAGCAGGGCGCCGTCCGAGTCGGTGGCCTCCTCGGCGGGATCCTCAACCGCGAGCAGGCGGGCGGTGTGCTCCTGACCGTCGGTCGTGGCGAGGCGCAGCAGGCGCCCGCGGTTCCGCCGGAAGTGGCGGGGCGCGGTCAGCGGGCGGTCGACACCGGGCGTGGTGACCTCCAGTTCGGAGGGACCGGACCCCAGCAGGGCGTCATCGGCGTCCGCGAGTTCGGAGACCTCCCGGGACAGCTGGGCCAGGGTGTCGAGGTCGACGCTGTCGGTGCGGGTCTCGGGAAGGTCCACCACGATCCGCACGTCGGTGCGGCCGCTGCGCTCGGCGACGGTGACATCCTCCAGCTCCAGGCCGTGGCGCTGGGCGAGGGGACGGACGGCGTCGCCGATCCGCTCCTGCGCGTCGGGGGCGGTCACCATCAGGGCATCTCTCCTTGTCCGATCCGTGCTCCCGGACCTGCGAGGCGGCCCGGACTGGGGGCTCAGTCTATCCGGCCCCGGGGTGCGACAATCGCCTCTGTGCCCCTGCCAGCAGCCGCCCCCCGCCTCCCGCGGACGTCCCCCGCGCCCGGAGGTGCACCCTCTCGTCGCGGGGTCCTGGCAGGCGCGGGATTCCTCACCGCCGGACTCCTGGGGGGCTGCGGACCGGTCCGGTTCGGGGAACCCGCACCGTACACACCGCCACCGCCGGGGATCGACGACCTGTGGCGCGCCGACCTGTTGCGTGCGCTGGTGCCGCTGCGGACCGCCGCGCGGACCCTCACCCCGGATGACGAGCAAACCCCGCAGGTTCTCGCGCAGCTGGACGCCGATCTCACCGAGCACCACCGAGCGCTGCTGACCGGGGCGGAAGCCGAACAGATCGCGGAGGGCATCGGCGAAGGGGCCGATGAGGAGGGCTCCGCACCGATCGATCCGGATGCGCCGGGGACGCTGCCGCGCGGCCTGCCGTCTGCGGCGGATGCCGTCCCGCCCCCCGCCGTGCCGGGCGATGTCCCGGGGCTCGTCGCCGCACTGATCGAGGTGCGGGGGACGGCCGCGGCGGGCGCCACCCAGTGCTCGGGGCGGATGGCGCGGCTCCTGGCCGCGATCGCGTGCTCCCTGACGTTCACCGCCGGGCGCCTGCACGAGGTCGCGGCGGTGGACGCAGAGCTGCCCGGCCCGCCGGAGGCCGAGGACATCGTCACCGACCGGGAGGTGCCCTCGACTGATCCGCCGCTGGTCGCGGCACGCGAGGACCTGGAGGCGGCGCTCGAGCAGGTCACCGCCGACGAGTGGTACGCGGGGTACGCGCTGGAGGTGCTGGCTGCCCGGCGCGAGGACGAGGCGCGGGAGAGTCTGCTGCGCCGCAGCGAGCAGCACCGCACAGCGGCGGCGCGCCTGGTGGAGCTGGCCGAGGCGGAGGATCTGGAGCCTGTCGTGCAGCAGCCGGTGTACCCGCTGCCTGACGGCGGCGCGGACGAGGAGGTGATGGCGGACCTCCCCCGGCAGATCAGCCTGGACCTGCTTCCGGCCTACATCACCCTGGTCGGCGCGGCGACGTTCGACCACCGGGCGACGGGCCTCGACGGAGCGCTGCGGGAAGCGCATCGCCTGGCAGGAGTCGTCGGGCAGCTCGCAGCGCTGCCGTCCTACGACCCGGAGGAGTAGCGGGGACGCGCTATCCCGCGGCGACCTGCGCAGCGACGTCGTCCACGACCTGCCCCGGGGAGGTCTCGGTGATCTCCCCCCGTGCGCGGTCGCGGATCTCCACGGTGCCCTCGGCGAGGCCGCGGCCGACGACGACGGTGGTGGGGATGCCCAGCAGCTCGGAGTCCTTGAACTTCACGCCCGGGGAGACCTTCGGCCGGTCGTCGAACAGCACAGTGAGACCGCGCTCCTCGAGGGCGGTGCTGATGCGCTCGGCCTCCTCGAACACGGCGGCGTCCTTCCCGGTCGCGAGGACGTGGACGTCGGCCGGGGCCACGGCACGCGGCCACACCAGGCCCTTCTCGTCGTGGTTGGTCTCGGCGATGGCGGCGACCGCGCGGGTGACCCCGATCCCGTAGGAGCCCATGGTGACGACGGTCTGCTTGCCGTTCTCGTCGAGGACCGTGAGACCGAGCGCCTCGGCGTACTTGCGGCCGAGCTGGAAGATGTGGCCCATCTCCATGCCGCGGGTCAGGCGCAGCGGGCCGGAGCCGTCGGGCGCGGGGTCCCCGTCGTGGACCGCTGCGGCCTCGATGGTGCCGTCGGCGGTGAAGTCGCGGCCGAAGACGAGGTCGTAGACATGCTTGTCCTTCTCGCCGGCTCCGGCGACCCAGGCGGTGCCGGGGACGACGCGGGGATCCACCAGGTAGCGGATCTTCGCCGGGGCGTTCAGGCCGAGTCCCTCGGGTCCGATGTACCCCTTGGCAAGGGCCGGATGGCGGGCGAAGTCCTCGTCGGTGAAGGGAGACGCCACGGCGGGGGCGACAGCCACCTCGAGGCGCTTGTCGTCCACCTCCCGGTCGCCGGGCAGCGCGATGACCAGCGGCTCCGTTGTGCCGTCGGGGTAGGTGAGGCGGTAGACCAGGTGCTTCAGCATCTCGTAGCGGGTCCACTCGCCGCCCTCGCGGGGGAAGGCCTCGTTGGAGAAGTCGGTGAGCTTCGCGATGGTGGAGGCGCCCGGGGTGTCCTCGACGTGCGCGGCCGGGAGACCCGCGATGGTCTCGTCGTCGAGCGGGTTCGGGGCGAGGGTGGTCACGGCCTCGACATTGGCGGCGTACCCACCATCGGACATCACGAAGGTGTCCTCGCCGATCGGGGTGGGGTGGAGGAACTCCTCGGAGCGGGACCCACCCATGGCACCGGCATCGGCCTGGCAGATCACGGTGGCGAGCCCCAGGCGGTCGAAGGTGCGGGAGTACGCGGCGCGCTGGCGGTCGTAGGAGTCATCGAGGCCCGCGTCGCTGACATCGAAGGAGTAGGCGTCCTTCATCACGAACTCGCGCACCCGCAGCAGCCCGCCGCGGGGGCGTGCCTCGTCGCGGTACTTGGTCTGGACCTGGTACAGCATCGCCGGCAGGTCCTTGTAGGAGGAGTACAGGTCCTTCACCGTGAGGGTGAACATCTCCTCGTGGGTGGGGGCGAGCAGGTAGTCGTCGCGTCGGCGGTCCTGCAGACGGAAGAGGTTCGGGCCGTAGTCCTCCCAGCGGCCGCTCGCCTCGTAGGGGGCGCGGGGCTGGAGGGCGCTGAACAGCACCTCCTGGCCGCCGATCGCATCCTGCTCCTCCCGCACGATCTGCTCCACGCGGCGCAGCACCCGCAGCCCGAGCGGCAGCCAGGTGTAGATGCCGGCGGCGCTGCGGCGGATGTACCCGGCGCGCACCAGCAAGCGGTGGCTGGCGACCTCGGCATCCGCCGGGTCCTCGCGCAGGGTGCGGATGAACGAGGACGACATGCGGATCATGGGGTGGGGCCTTCCGGGGCGGGGGCGGATCTGGGTCCCGTGCGCGGGACGGGGTCCATCGTAGTGGGGAGGCGGTCAGGCGAAGCGTGCGAGAGCGTCGGCGAGGAGGCGGTGGCCCTCGGCTTCGAACGCGCCGTCCCCCACCTGGTACGCCCAGCACGCGGTGCCGATCGCCTCGCGCAGCAGGTCGATCGACCACTGCGGCTCGGTGCGCGGGTCCGTGCCGTATCCGGTGAGAAACGCGGCCTCCAGAGCGGGGCGGTGCCGCCACTGCCGCACCGCGAGGCGGCAGAGGTCCGTGGCGGGTGGTCGCAGCGCGGCGCGACCGAAATCGATGACCCGCACGGTCGCGCCGTCGAGCAGCCAGTTGCGGGGCTGGTAGTCGCCATGGGTGGGCGTCACCTCGCGCGGCAGGTGGGGGTGATCGGCGAGGACCGCCCGGGCCTGCCGTTCGTGATCGGGAGCGATCCGATGGTCCCCCGCGAGCCAGGCGAGGCTGCGCTCGGTGGCGCGACCCTCGAGGTCAGCGTCGGTCTCGTGGTGCTGGTCGTGGAAGCGGGCCAGAAGCTCTCCGGCCTGCTGGTGGACGTCCGTCTCGTGCTCGGCGGGGGTTCCCTCGACGAGGCGGCCCGGCAGGTACGCGGTGATGATCAGACGGGCGTCCCGGTCGGCTGCAAGAAGACGAGGCGCGGCGCCCACCGCGAGGAGAGGGCCGGTCCAGCGTTCGTGCGCGGTGATCTCCCGCCCGATGTGATGGTTTGCGGAACCGGCGGCCTTCACGACGACCTCGCGTTCGCCGTCGCGCACATGCAGTACGACGGTGTCGACGAGTCCCCAGGACATGTCGGAGATGAGCACCGGCTCGGTGAGGTGGTGCTCGGTGGCGGTGGCGTGGAGCGGGTCCAGCAGGTCTTCGTGCCACGAGGTCATGCGACGAGGCTATGCGCCATCGTGGGTGCTCGCTGAGAGAGCAAAATCCGTGGATCCGTGGCATGTGCTCTGTCAGGCTGGACGCATGCCACCTTTCCCCGTCGAGGACGCGCTCGACCTGATCGTGACGCTCCAGCAGTCACCGGAATCCGCCTGCGCCTACATCGGGACGGACGCGGCGGAGATCCGCACCGACCTCGAGGAGCTCGATCAGCCCTGGACAGACACCGCGCGGCTTCGTACGGCTGCCGACGGCTCGGTGACGGGTATCGCGCTCATCGAATGGGACCAGGAGACGGGCCGCTCCTGGGTGCACGGACCGTGGACCACTCCTGAGACGTGGGAGCGCGACGCGGCCACGCTGCTCGCCGAGGTCATCGACCAGGCACCCGTCCACAAGCACGAGATCTATGCGGACATCGCCCACACCCGCATGGCGGCCCTCGCCGAGGACGCCGGGTGGCGCCGCAGCGAGGCGAATTACGAGT